>CAZNDR010000001.1:0-34063 GCA_964571835.1 uncultured Cytophagia bacterium
TGGGCTACAGACAGGTGATAACTAATCCGGAAATTAATCAATATCATGAAATTAAGGAACCTGATTACAGTTCGATTCAGCGGAATGAATTAAATCCTGATAGACCGTCAAACTTTGAATTGAAACAGAATTACCCTAATCCGTTTAATTCAAGCACAATAATCAAAATTATTTTATCTCAACAGTGTGAATTAAAATTGACCGTATTTGATGTAATGGGCAGAGAAGTAAATGTTCTGGTAAATAGAATGATGGAAGCCGGGGCCTATAATATCCGTTGGGATGGAACAGGTAGAATGGGAGATAAATTACCCAGTGGCATTTATTTTTATCGAATGCAGGTTGATAATATTGTGCAAAATAAAAAACTAATCTGTGTGAGGTGATTTTCGGAGCAATTATAATGTACAAAAATGTAACGCTACTAATGCTCGGTTTAATTTTATTCTTTATGATAATAAACACTGCTTATTCCCAAGACATCCCAGCGTTCGAAATCATCAATAACGAAAGGGTGGGACTCACGGTCGCGCCGTTTGAAAAATACGGCATGGCAGTTTCAGACATTGATCGCAATGGTTATCCGGATATTTTTTGCTTGCGCTGGAAGACACCGGGGTACAGCCGAATTTATATCAATCAGAATGGCATATTTCATGACATCACGGATCAATCGCCGCTGTCACAAATTGAAGATGAGGCTGTGGAAACCAATACTCGTACCACGCTATGGGTCGATTATGATAATGACGGTGATCGCGATTTAGCCATATCAACCAATAAAGATATCCACTTGCTACGTAATGATAATAATACCTTTACTGAGGTTTCAGCGCAAGCAGGATTCGTCGGACACATACCACCAGGTTTTATCGTTAATTGGGATTACTCGATTGGCGGCTGGGCTGATTATGACCTTGATGGCGATCTCGATTGTATTATATCTCAAGTAAACAATCCCGATCTTTATCTATTCCGAAATGATAACGGCATTTTTACTGACGCTGCAGTTGAAGCAGGGCTGACCGGAACAATCCTGGCAGCCAGCAGCCGGCTAACCTGGATCGATATTGATCTGGATGGAGATCCAGATTTGTACGGCTCATACCAAGTGTTTCGCAATGATGATGGCGTGTTCACAGATATCACTGCAGAGTTGGGCTTGGCAGGAATAACCGATGTCGGCTGGCGAGAGTTTTTCGATTATGATAATGATGGAGATTTTGATTATTTCAAAGCAGTGAGTGATCCGGGCGCCGCAGGAACAAATGAAGTATGGGAAAATCAAAACGGCTTTTTTGTCAATGTTACCGATGAGGTTGGATTGACGCTCAGTCGCGATCGCTACCGCAGCATGACCATCGGCGATTTTGACAATGATGGCGACCAGGATATATTTCTGCAATTAAATATCGATCCCAGTTTGGATGTGCTTTTAGTGAATGACGAAGTAGCTCCGGGCGAAAGAGCATTTGCCGATGTTGCCGAATTTGTTGGTATCACAAAGACGGGCGACCGCAAAGGATCGGTATTTTTCGACTATGACCGTGATGGTTTTCTGGACATCTATCTGCCGTCAGCCGAGCATAATCACATCCTGTATCATAATCTGGGCGGGAATAATGCTAACTGGATCGGATTAATACTTGAAGGGACAAAGTCGAATCGAGATGCTGTTGGCAGCCTGGTGACAATTTATACCGGAGAAAAAAAGCAAATTCGCTATACCAAATGTGGCAATGGTTTTGTTAGGCAGGATAATCCCTGGGTGCATTTTGGAATTGGTTTTGCCACAGCCGTTGATTCTATTGTCATCCGCTGGCCGCTGGGCTACAGACAGGTGATAACTAATCCGGAAATTAATCAATATCATGAAATTAAAGAGCCGGATTTAAGTTCAGTCAAAGCGAATGAGAATGCATCGGCCTTTATCAACACCTGTTTGCTTTTTCAGAATTATCCCAATCCATTCAATTTGAGCACAAAAATAGCTTATGAAATTTCTCAACCATCACATGTCACACTAGAAATTTTTGATATGACTGGCAAAAGACTAACTACTGTAGTTAATAAAATGCAGCCGGCTGGTCATTTTGAAAATGAGTGGAATGGATTTGATCGGGAAAATAACGAACTCCCGACAGGAGTCTATTTTTATCGTATGAGAGCAAATGATTTTACTTATACAAAAAAAATGATACTGGCAAAATAATTCGTAGCATAATAAAAGAACGTCCAAGAGAAAGTAAAATAATTTTAAATAGAAATTAACTGACAATGATTTACTCATTTCCAGGAGAATGCCAATGAAGCAAAAAGGATTGTTATGTTTCGTTTCACTTTTCTGTTTTATTGTTCTTTTAACGTTGAGCTATGGGCAAGAAAGCTCTTCGGCTGCGAGCAATGTTTCCAATACTGGCACAACAGTGGCAACTTTCCTTGAGATTGGCGCGGGCGCGCGAGCGCAAGCTTTGGGTGGCGCTTTCACTTCGGTCGCCGATGATGCCACAGCCATGTATTGGAATCCGGCTGGAATTTCACGATTAGGCCGGTTAGAGGCAACCTTTAATTATGCCAATTGGTTTGTTGAAACGCAATACGCTTATGCTGGAGTTGTCGTGCCGGCAGGAAATCGGTTTGCCGTGGGATTGAATGTTACACATTTTGATTTTGGAGAACAAGACGTTCGTACCATCGACCGTCCCGAAGGCACCGGCGAAGTTTATGGTGCTAACGATATCGCTTTGGGTTTGGCTTTTGCCATGAATTTGACGGATCGTTTTTCTTTTGGTTTTAATTTTAAATACATAAATCAAAAAATTTGGCATGAAAGCGCTACTGGCGCGGCCATGGATTTGGGCGCATTGTATGATACGCCACTGAAAGGATTGAGATTGGGTTTCGCAGTACAAAATTTTGGAACAGATATGAGCTTATCAGGAAGAGACTTGCGCCGCGCTTACGATCCGGATCCGCTCCATTATGGCAATGATGCTATTAATGTAAATTATGAAACAGATAGTTTCTCTTTGCCACTCAAATTTCGTTTTGGCGCTTCTTACAAAATCAATTTGTCCAGCGCTCATTCGTTGCTGATAGTGTCAGATGTGATTCATCCCAGCAACAATTCGGAATCAGTGAATTTAGGCTGTGAATATGCCGCCTTTAATACTTTTCAATTGCGCGCTGGCTATGAATCACTATTTGAAAGAGATAGTATCAGTGGTTTAAGTCTTGGCGCTGGTCTTCATTATAAACTGCAAGGTGCGATGACAATTTTATTCGATTATGGCTGGGTCGATTGGGGTCCATTTTCCAGCGTAAATCGGTTTTCATTGGGTATGGCCTTTTAATTTATTTTTGTTAATTTGCTGAGCAGATAAATTTCATGAGATTGTAATGAATCTTTAAGGTGGTTTTAATTTCCCCTAGTTAATATGAGATTTGAATGATATTCAAATTGTCATGTTGTTTTTTTCACTCACTTAGTAATTCAAACAAATGAAAGGGGGTGAAGGTTTTTTAAAACATCTACCTATTAAATAGTTTTTCGTTCTTAATTTAATTTACCAGGTAGTATAAAAAGAACTCGGGAAGGAGGTGAGAAGAATTATTATATCTGTAAATTTTAATTAACCGCTTCACGATTAAAAAATTTGGAGGAGATTTATGAACAAAATCTATTGTACAATTGTTGGCTTGCTGTTAGTCAGTCTGATGGCCGTGCCGGTTTTGGCTCAAGAAGTTGAACCAAACGACACCATAGTCAATGCAAGTCCACTCACACTCAACGTGTTGTGTGATGCTCAATTATCAGTGGCTGATACTATTGACTTTTTCAGTGTTGACGTTGAGAATACCAATATGTACTTAATAGGTACGGTTACAAATTTCGTATTCAATGCTGAAAAAGTCCTGAATATGGATGTCGTCGGTGCCGATGGTGTGAGCGTTTTAAATTCAAGTCCCAATGGGCGCTATAAAAATTTTGGCGCCCGGCTGACCGGATGGATTCCGCCGGCAACCGGTACGTATTATGTCAAGATTTGGAGTACTGAAGCAACACTTGCTACAGTGGCAGATGCCAGTTATCAGATGCGTTTTTGGTACGGAACACCGATAGCGACCATGATGGTTCGTGAGCCCGATAATACGGCGGCAGAATCGGATGCTTTCGGAGATACTCCAACGGACGGTACAAAGATATATGGCTATATTTACAATGATTATACTGAAGCCGACACTTTCCGGACTAACTGGAATGATATCGATTTGTACCGGATAACCGTGCCCCAAGCCGGTATGAAAATTATTGCGGAGACATTCACACCCGCTCTTGAGGATCATCCGACCTGGGTTCGCGATACAGATACGAAAATATATCTGTTCGATGCAGCGGGAAATGTGACGCCGATTAATAACGATGACAAGGATCCTTGGACTGGTGATCCCTGGGATGACAAGGCGGGTTGGTTTAGTAATACGTGTTCCCGTTTTGTATCGCCTGAAGTTCCAGCCGCGGGTACCTATTACGTCGGTGTCGCTTCAGTTTACAACTCAATAGCGGGATTAGAAACTCGGAAGCCGCACGAAAGTGATAAGAATCCTGGTGGTGGCGAGTATTATGTATCGGTGAAAGTTGTAAGTGCAAACGATCCCAGTTTAGTGGCGCAGAACTTACCTCTCAATGAAATGAAGGACGGTTCTATTTCTGCTTCTGACACCATGGATGTCTGGTCGATTTATGCCGAATCCGATAAGATGTACTCCATAGCCACGCAAACTGATCCGGCTGTGTTCAATGCGAAGAGCGTGCTAAAAATGGACGTTGTTGACGAAAATAACGTTAGCGTTTTGAATTCCAGTCCGGCTGGTCGCTATGAAAAGTTCGGCTGCATTCTGCGCGGATGGGTGCCCGATGTGACAGGCGTCTATTATGTCAAGATTTGGGGGACCCAGGCAGCGTTGGCGGCTGAGGCAAATCCAGCCTATCAGATGCGTTTCTGGTATGGCACGCCACTTGAAGTTGCAACGACAGTACACGAACCGGACGATTCTGTTGAAGTAGCAGTGAATCTCCCGGCGATTCCCACTGATGGCACGATTATTCGCGGCTATCTGTACAATAATTATGTTGAAGGCGATACCTTCCGAACTAACTGGAATGATTTTGATCTGTACAAGGTGGAAGTCCCTGAAGCGGGAATGATTATGACCGCAGAAACATTTACCCCCGGTCGCGAATATGGTCATCCGGAATGGATTCGCGAGACGGACACCGAGATCATTTTATTAGATGCTGCCGGTGTGGCGACACCAATTAAAAATGATGACAAGGATGTTTGGATCGGTGATCCGTGGGAGAATATTTTAGGTTTTAACAACACCTTTTCTCGATTTGTATCACCGCCGATTCCAAGTGCGGGTACTTGGTACGTTCATGTTGCTTCGTACTATAATAGTCGAATTCGCACCAGCAAACCGCATGAGAGCCATAGGAATGCTGGTGGTGGAGAGTATTTATTATCGGTCAGGTTAGTGAAAGCCGATGATCCCAGCTTGGTAGCGCAAGTTTTGCCGCTCAATGAAATGAAGGCTGGTTCGGTTTCAGCTTCTGATACGATGGACGTATGGGCGATTTTTGCTGAAAATGACAAGATGTACACTTTAGCCACCCAAACTGATCCGGCAGTCTTCAATGCGAAAAATGTTTTGAAGATGGACGTGGTCACAGAAAACAATGTTAGCATTTTGAACTCCAGTCCGTCTGGTCGCTATGAGAACTTTGGCTGCATTCTGCGCGGATGGGTGCCCGATGTGACAGGCGTCTATTATGTCAAGATTTGGGGGACCCAGGCAGCGTTGGCGGCTGAGGCAAATCCAGCCTATCAGATGCGTTTCTGGTATGGCACGCCACTTGAAGTTGCAGCTAAAGTCCATGAACCAGATGACTCAGCTTCAGTGGCAGTAGCTCTCCCGGCAATTCCCACTGATGGCACGGTTATTCGCGGCTATCTGTACAATAATTATGTTGAAGGCGATACCTTCCGAACCAACTGGAATGATTTTGACTTGTATAAAGTTGAAGTTCCCACCGCAGGCATGATCCTTACTGCTGAGACAGTCACGCCTGGCCGGCTCTATGATCATCCAGAGTGGATTCGCGAGACAGATACCGAGATCATCTTATTGGATGGAGCCGGCGTAGCAACTCCGATTAAAAACGATGACAAGGATGTGTGGGCCGGTGATCCCTGGGAAAATATTCTCGGATTTAACAACACCTTTTCTCGATTTGTATCGCCGCCAATTCCAGCTGCAGGGACCTATTATATTCATGTCGGTTCGTACTACAACAGCAGAATTCGCTCCAGCAAACCACATGAAAGCCATAGAAATGCAGGTGGTGGTGAATATTTGCTTTCAGTTTCTTTGACTATGCCAAAAGAGCAAGAGCCAAATAATGATATGGCCTCTGCTAATGTCATTGATCTGCAGACCATCACTGATGCGGCGCTAGCTGCTGATGATTCAGTCGATTACTTCAAATTCTGGGCAGATGGCGATAAGATGTACACCCTTAATACCATTGCTCCTCGTGGCAAGACGTTAAAGAGTGTCATCAAAATGCAAGTATTCAATGAGAGTGGTGTGAATGTGCTTAATGCTGATCCTTCAGGTCGCTACGAAATGTGGGGCGCCCGCTTAAGTGGTTGGATTCCTCCTGAATCTGGCAATTATTTTGCTAGGATTCTTGCCATCGTGACTGAAGAGACAAAGTATCAGATCAGATTATGGTATGGCACACCATTGCAGGTGGCAAGAAAAGTTCATGAGCCAGACGATTCTGTTGCTGTTGCCTCAGCCATGGAAGCGATCGATTTGACAACAGGTCCGTTTGAAATTCACTCGTACCTGTACAATCATTTCGTAGATACGCTGGGCAAGGTTTACAACTGGAATGACTATGATCTGTACAAAGTCAAGTTAGCGGCTGGTGATACTTTGGTGGCAGAGACATTTACTGCCGGGCCGGATAGTACCATTCGCGATCTTGATACAGAGATAATCTTGCTAACTGAAGATGGAACCGTTACGCCTATTAAAGATGATGATAAGGTCGCCTGGGCCGGAGATGATTGGGAAAATATTTTGGGATTCAATAATACTTTCTCGAGATTCATCACACCTCCAATTCCGGCGGCCGGTATTTATTACGTTCAGGTTAATTCCTATTTTAACAGCCGCAATCGCACCAGCAAGTACACAGAGAGTGACAGAAATACTGGTGGCGGTGAATACAGATTTAAGATGAATCTGAAAACTGGCACTGGTGTTGCTGACAATAGCAGCAATATTCCGACGAAATTCGAGTTATCTCAGAACTATCCCAATCCCTTTAATCCGACAACGACCATCAAATACTCCATTCCGAAAAACGAACTGGTGAAATTGACGATCTATAATATGTTGGGTCAGCGGGTTGCGATATTAGTCAATGAGAAACAAGAGGCCGGTAGATATTCAGTTATATGGGATGGAATGAATTCACAGGGACAATTGATGACTTCAGGTGTTTATCTGTTCAAGCTTGAAGCTGGTTCAAATGTCCAGGTCAATAAGATGATTCTGTTGAAGTAATTGATGTCTATCGATTCTTGATGACATGGTTTTAAAAGAAAAGCTCGGAAGATAGCTTTATTACATTTCTTCCGGGCTTTTTCTTTTTTCGTCCAGATCGCTTAGCATCAAAATACGGCTGGTTTCACTGACAAGGTGAGGTTTAAAATGCCTAATACATCTTTAAGACAAGCAGTTCGTTTGCATGTGCTAATGACATTTGTAATAAATTAGCTTTTCATTACGAACGGCTTTTCTTGGTACCAAAAAAATCACCAGAACATGACCAGAGCTGCGATTGATTTGCTTTCAGAGTCGGATAAAGTATTTCTTGGCGAAGCGACCGATTCTTTGACTGATCAATTTTGTATGTACCCGGATTGGCACAGAAATACCCTGCGCGATGGAAGAAAAGAGGAGGCGTCAAAATTTGAGCCTTACGTCTGTTTGCCCTTGCTGCAAGATTTGGGCACGTAGCATAAAAATGAAAAAAATGATAGTGAAATTTGTTACTACCTTGTTTCGGCTGCCATGAGCAAAGCTATTGCTCAATTTCAATCTGGCAACAAAATGGAAGCAGCAAAATACTTGGGTCCTCTGGTGCACTTTATTGAGGATAATACCTCGCCAGTTCATGTAGTTGACACTAAGCTGCTGGCATAATTGCTGCCAGTGCCAGAAAAATTAGAACCTTTTGCTCTGCATCGAGCCGTGGAGGAACCGACATTTTTAATTCCAAAGCTTGATTATCAGCCGCAACTGCTGGGCTCGACCATTGATGAAGCAGCCACGGCTCTGTTTGTGCGCTTTAAAGAAATGAGGATGTGGGCACGGGCTACCTGCGTGCCAATACTTAGAGCCATTTATGCCGATAATAGAGCAGAAGCCGATAAAGGCAGAGCTCAGGCTGCTCTGCTCTCGGTGAAACTAATCGCTGATCTCATTCCTACAATTTGCACTTTGGCACAAAATCACCAATAGCTAATGATATTTTTTAAACCTTAGCCATGCACTTTTCGAGCTAACTCGATTTAGCGAAGCAGAGCGGAACTCTGGTTAGTTAACTGGCTGTGAACAATAATTTAAAATGAAAAATAAATCAACTTTGGCCGAGTAGCCGAGTTATAAAATCAAATGCTTGCTAATTTCTGCTGTTAATCCAGATCGGACTGGACCAGGCCAGACTTCCGTTAGTTTGCGCAACCCTGAGATAATACCAATCAGCAGTTTCACCATGTTGTTTATCTTTGAATCGAAATTGTGTTTGATAATTATTAGCGAATACCAGTCGGTGAAATAAAATTGATTCAGTGGTGAAAGCGCCCGTGAAAATGATATCACTGGATTTTTCCAGTTCGCTCAATGTTTTGCTGAATTTCATTTTTACCGGCAATGATAGTGACAATGTTAAAGTCGAAGCCAGCTTACCCAATATTTCCAATACAATGCCATTGGTGGCACGTCCTTCGTAGGCTTGCTTGCGTGAGGTGTAAGAAAATACCTTGCAGCCTTTTTCTGTAATATCAGTTATTTTATTGCGCCGGTTTTCATCAAAAGGTCCTGATTGAAAACAAGGAGTTACTGAAAGCAAGTTGGCGTCAGAAATTAAAATAGAAAATTGCCAATCACAGATTCTCGTTATATTCAAATCGCCCCATGGTCCCCAGCCAAATTCGATCCGACAAAGAACAGGTTTTGTCCAACTGAGGTTGTTTACCTCTTTATCGATGGGATGGACGCGATGAATGACCTGATTATTGCGCAGAATTTCTGCTCGATCTAAAACATCTTTACCTTTTACTTTAGCAAAAATATTTCGCTGCGGTGCAAAAGCAATTATTTCGCCCATGAGCTTGCCATTGATTTGAAAATCAAGCTCGATTCGGTCGCCGCTGACACCATAAGTATGTCTGGCTTTTATTGCGTGAAAGATAGCTTCACGAGTCAGTGTGTCTGCCAATACTGCCGCTAATCCTTCGCCATAGGCGCCGGGATAACCCAAATGATCATCGGTGCTGGCAACGACACCGACCTGAGCGCCAGCTTGCCAGAGCCATTGCAGCGTATTCTGGGTGTAACGATCACCCATGCTGTGACTGGTGTATGGAAAGGGCGAGCGGTCGGATTCGGCATTGCCATGTTCAGAAAATATTTCCACTACTGGCGAGATGTCCAATGATCCTAGGGCAGCCCAATTTTGGCCACGCCACCCTTGTTTGTAGCCTGGATGGTGAGGAATCAGGATCGCACGGTTTGCTCGTGCAAAGTCTTGAAATTCCTGCAGCGACTGCGGGCAGACTAATGCTGCGGTAGAATCAGGAAAAACAATATGAACATCGCCCATCGATCTGGAATGAAATTCATAGCCGATAAAGGACACAAATTTACCGGGCTGATAATAATCGTTGGCAAATTGTTTGACCTTCCCCCAATTTTGTTTGGTGACTTTAAATCCCTCAACCCATTTAAAGTGCATGTTTTGCGGCATAATGGGCATATCATGCTATTGAGAGTGAGGCGTGAAACAAAAAAAATCAAGATGACTTTGAGCAATGTCATAGGTGCGTTCAAGCGAGCCTTGAGCGTAACCAATAGCGTTGTGATTGTGCAAATCTCCCTAATAAATCTTTTTTCCAGCCACAGGCAACGGTTCATTTAGTTTGTTGCCTTTTAACCAAGAGCCAGCCAGAAGAATCACAATGATAGACATAACTTGCCCTTGTTTTTTCATTTGTCAGGTTCTCCAATTTGATATGATGAATTAAAGTTTTTCTATGCTTATTACCGAGGCAGCAAAGTTGATAGATAAGTTATATTTTGTCTTTTCATATCTAATCTCGAGCGCACATTCAGCCTCTGATTCAGATGAAATCTCTGCTGAGTAAGCAGGCACTTCATTCAGCCGATAGGGAAAAGCAACGACAATAAATCGATAATTTTTTTGCCGATGCAACGGACTGATAGAAATAAAGTTATTCCATTGAGTGGTTGTCTCCCTGGTTGCTTGATAGCGCGTTTCATGTCGCTCGAAGCGGACGATACGATTATTTGCATTGGTAGGCCTCATAAAGAGCAAATCTAAATTAACCTCAGCGTTGCTAATTTTAAACAATCCAGTAGTTGCTTCTTCCACTTCTTCACAGTAATGAAATAGCCACTCAAGTTTTCGCGGCTCAGTGGCGCACACGTCATCCACAATTACCATAAATTGATTTTCAATAAGTGCAATATAGCGATGAAAGCTATTGAGCAAATTGCCATAAGCCGAATCTGCTTGACCAACGACATATTGAAAGTTTTCAGTTGAAACAAAATTGATAATTCGTCCTCTGAATTTGTCACCGTAATTTTGCCCTTGTCCATCAACAAGGAGCGTATTATGGGCGATTGTATGATTGCTTTCAAAATCCCAACGCTGATTTTGAACATCAAAAAATCCTAAATAATGCGCATAAGGCCAGTCATTCACATCAATGAGTAGCGGCTTGCCGTACGCTTCGATTATAAAAGAATTCAAATCAAGGTGCGAATGATTGACCGCAGTTTCACCAGATTTAAAGCCAATAAAAATCGCGTCATTTTCCCAACTGCTGCGCATTGTCGCCGCTTGAATGCCGGAAAAAAATTTCCCCAGTTCAAGATTATTCGGCTTTTTTGAAAGGAGATTTGCTTTGAAAAAAAGCAGGTCCTGAATGCTATGGCCGAGGTCTTTTTCTGCGCTCCATTGCCAGTAAGGATTTTGGTAATGCGAGGCAAATAGTGCCATGAGCCAAGGGCATGGCGGATGAATATCACAGTCAGAAAAATTGAAGCAGTTGCCAGCCGGCGTTCGCATGTAAAAGCCGAAATTTGCTGTCTTTTTTAGAAAAGGCAAGTCGTACAAATTAACCGAGCCTTTGGAAACATGATACATCGCTTCTGCAAACATCGTTGCTTGGCCAATACCGTAGCCCCAGTAACTCACGCCTTCATGCCAGTCGCCATCGATTCCGCCATACGATAAAACAGCCACGACTCCGTCCATGGCATGATTAAGGATTGCTTTCACATCAGACACATTTTCAGCCAGTGCCAGCGCCATGACGCCCATTTCTCCACAAATAACTGAACGCCAATTGTGGTGGGCGTTAGCCCAGCGCTCGGCTTTGGAAGCATAAATTTTCTGGAAGGGGAGTAAGGCTTTTTTTAATATTGCCTGTTCAATGGCGCGGCGTTCACTTTTTGAAAGCACAGGATAGAGCCAATCATAGCACAACGCTAAAATGTATCCCACGCCAGCAACGCCCAGGTCAATTTGCAGCGGCTTGTGTTCCTCATAAACCCAATTATCCCAGTGAATCATTTGTTGGATAATTCCTTTGGCATAATTGGCATATCTGGCATTTTTAGTGAGCACATAAGCAAAGGCTAATTTTTCCGATTCAGACCTGGCGATATAACGCGATTCATTAAAACGTGAATAGTCGGGCAGCGGGCGGTTGGAAATGGAATCGCATTCGGAGAGAAAGGTAAGGATCCGAGGCGAATTAGTCTGGAATTGTTTGAAATAATTGTCAGCTTCTTTTAAATCGAAATATAAACGAGGATGATTTTTGTCCTCAGGCGGTTGCCATTTTTGTAATTGATCAAAAAAAATCTCCTTTTCAATAGCAAAACCATGCGCAAAAGAGAACAAAGAAAAAAGCAAGACGATGGCAAATGATTTCAGCATTGTCAACTCCAGATTATCTGACAAATATTTTTAGGTGCGTAGCATTCTTTTTTGAAAAAACAAAAAATAAAATATCACGCCAACGATAAACAGCAAGCCCGTAACAAGCGTTACCTGATGAAATTTTTTGGGAATAGTGAGAAAACCAATCTCCGTTATCAGCCAAAGAATAGCGAGAGCGAATATGGGATAGGTGAATTTGCCAAGCGTAAAACTTGTCGCTTTGAAATGTGCTTTGCGGCGGGCTGTACCGTAAGCGATAACGGTGATAAGATAAATCAATGCCGGCAGAACGGCGGTCGCACCAACCAGCAAAGTCAAGGATTCGGCGAAACAGGTCGAAATAAAACTGAGAACAAGAATCAGCAAAGTGGCAGCAACCGGCGAATTGGTTGTTGGAGATATTTTTTTAAAAATGCGGCTAAAGAAAAAAAGTCCATCGCGAGACATGGCATAAATCAAACGACCTGCAGAGGTAATAATAATTAGACCACAGGCGAAGATTGAGATGCACACAAATACTAAAAAGAGCTTACCAATAAAAATGCCCAAGTTGGCTTCGATAATAAAGGGAAGCGGATTGCTTGACGCAAGCGCGTCATTGATATTAGGAATGGCTAAGGTGGCAGCGATCAAAAAGAATAAGCCAAAAATTCCGCTGAGGGCAACCGAAGCAATAATGGCTCGTGGGACAGTTTTAGGAGCCTGAACAGTTTCTTCGCTCAAATTTGCCGATGTTTCAAAACCGACTAGCGTATATGAGCCCATTCGCATTGTCAGCATAAACGATATTATGTAGTCGACTCCTGGTGCGGCATGCCCTATATTCAGGAGAATAGCTGGTTCAGCACCTTTTTTAAGCGCGGCAACTAGTAAAAAAATAGTCAAACCAATGATTCCAATTGTTTGTAAAAACTGCTGCATTATTGATGCAGGCAGCTAATTTTACGCCGATAATATTTAAGCTCACTTGAGACACTATAGCACACAAGATAATGAGCTTGATATTAAAATCAGTGACAGGAACATTCAGCAAATCAGCTAATACTGGCGCTAGTCCCCAATCAACGGCGGGGATGACAAGAACGAGAAAACAAAAAGAAAGCCAACCTGTTAACCAGCTTATGAACGGATTGGTTAATCTTTTGATCCACTGATAAGAATATCCGCTGACCGGAATAATCCCGGCGAGTTCGGCATATATAAGCGCTACCAATAATTGGCCAATCACCGTTATTGCCCAAGACCATAGGCCGGCCGGACCGGCTGTCTGCAACACAAATTTATAATTAGTGAAAATGCCTGTCGTGATGGAAATGAAGGAAAAAGCGACTGCAAAAGAACTAAATAACTTTAAACTCCTTTTTAATTCCTGATGATAATGGAAAGTTTTCAGAATTTCAGTATCTTCATTGTTGGGACTGTTTTTTTTCATGTTCAGGCTCCGAATCGAATTTATGCAGTTTGACATGAACTTAAATTTCCGCTCCAAATTTTGCCTTGATGTGATTCGAAGATAGAAAGTAAATTTGTCATTGATCATACTGATAATTTTTTTAAGAATGGTCTAATCTTCCACATCCAACATTTATAATTCTCCCTTGTGCATTTTTCGTTTCAAGCTTCGCTTTGCGCCTTATGACTCATGCTTTGCGTTTCACCTTACACAGATCCTGTCTCACAAAAACTCTAACATGAGGAAACAGATTCATTTCTTATCTCTATTTTCCCAACCCCTTGCTCTGGTCACAGCATGATTCCAATCGTTTATTAAATTTGCATGCAAAGTTTCAGCCATGGTCGGTTGATAAATTTTTTTAACTTTCCTGAGTTTTTGAACCTCCTGAAGGCTGCTCCATACGCCGGCATGAAGGCCGGCAAGAAATGCCGCACCCAAAGCAGTGGATTCGGCAATCTGAGGTATTTCCAATGAGATTCCAAGTATATCAGATTGAAACTGCATGAGGAAATCATTTTTTGTCATGCCGCCATCGGCGCGCAATAGCTGAATTGGCTTTTTTAATAAGCTTTGCATTGCATCAAAAACATTTTTAACTTGATAGGCAATAGCTTCAAGCGTTGCTCTCACCAGATGCTCCTTTTTAGTGCATCCAGTAATTCCGACGATCGTTCCGCGAGCAAATGGATCCCAGTAAGGTGCAGCCAAACCGGAAAAAGCGGGGACAAAAAAAACGCCGCCACTATCCGGGACGGTTTTTGCCATCATTTCTGTGGCTTCAACTTTTTGTATAATGCCCAAGCCATCTCGCAGCCACTGAATAGCCGCACCAGCAATATAAACGCCTCCATCAATGGCATAGGTCGTTTGCCTGTCGATTTGCCAGGCGATCGTTGTGAGCAAACCGTTGTCGGTTTGCACCGGAGAAGGGCCAGTATTCATCAATAGAAAGCAGCCTGTGCCATAAGTACACTTGATCATGCCTTCGTCAAAGCAGGCTTGACCAAATAGGGCTGCCTGTTGGTCGACCACTGAGGCACAAATAGGAAATTCGAAACCAAATAGCTCTTTTTTTGTAACGCCAAACGAAGCGCTGCTGGGCAATATTTCTGCCAAAAGCTGGTCAGGTATGTGGAATAATTTTAATAATTCTTCATCCCATGCCAAGGAATGGATATTAAAAAGCATGGTTCTCGAGGCGGTAGAAGGATCAGTAAAAAAAGACCTTCCTCCTGTCAGCTTCCAGATCAGCCAGCTATCCATCGTTCCTGCTAATGCCTGTCGCTCTTTAATTTTTTGTCGGACCTCTGGCACCTTTTCGATAATCCATTTTATTTTAGTTGCCGAAAAATAGGCATCAGGAATGAGACCGGTTTTTTGTTTTATCAGCGATGCAAGATCGGAATTTTTTTTTAGCTCATCGACTACTGCACTGGTTCGCCGGCATTGCCAGACGATTGCGTTATAAAGTGGGATGCCGCTTTTTTTATCCCAAAGCATGACCGTTTCGCCCTGATTGGCGATGCCGATCGCCTTTATAGCTTGAAAATCGATCCCATTATTTTGTGCAAAACCGAGAACATTTTTTATTACTGTTTTGGTATTCTCCCAAATTTCGTTTGGATTTTGTTCCACCCAGCCAGGCCGAGGATAAAGTTGTTGCTGTTCCAGATAACTGGCACTTATAATTTCACAAACTTCGCTCAATAAAATAGCTCTGGTGCCCGTTGTGCCTTGATCAATCGCTAATACATATTTCATTAACTCACTGCCCTCCTCCTGAGGCGAGATAATTCTTTGACTTTGCTGCTCTTCTCATTATAGAAAATATAAAATAAAAGTCAAGCAAAAATTCATTATTATTGTGCTGTTGAAATGCAAAATTACGGTGCAGAAGATCAAACAATCTGATTAAAAACCAGAGAGAATATTTTTACCTGAGTATTATTATGAGGCGAGAGAATGAACGTTTTCTTATAACTAGAAAAAATTTATGAATCTTTATGGCAATTTATTAGTCATATAGTAAATCGATTTTGGCAAATTCTACAGCAAATTTATTATCATAAAAATGGGCGATAGGCTGTTTTGAAAAACCAGAGAATAATAAAGGCATAATTATAGAGCGCAATATGAAACCTTCCCGTTATTCACAACACCAGTATTATCTTCTCAAATCAATTTTAAATAAATTGAACGAGGGGGTAGTTGTTTCCGATCAGAAGGGAAAATTCCTCTTTTTTAATGCTATGGCTGAAGAAATTTTAGGAATCGGTCCCAAAAATGTCGACCAATCAGAATGGACAACCATTTATGGATGTTATCATCCAGATAAAATTACCCCATTTCCTTCAGACAAATTGCCATTAGCTCAAGCTATTCAAGGCAAAGAAATTATTAATGAGTTGATCTTTATTAAAAATCCCCAGCGTCCAGAAGGCAGATTTGTCGAGGTATCAAGCTATCCGCTCACTGACAGACATCATACTGTGATAGGTGCATCAGCAATCCTGCATGATGTCACAACCATCAAACAAGCAGAGATCGAAAAACAACAGAGTGAGGCAAAAATAAAAGCACAATTTAAGGGCTTTCCCATTCCCACCTACGTTTGGCAATATGCGAATAATGATTTTGTGCTCATTGATTACAATCAGGCAGCGGACCAATTCACCAATAAAAATGCCCGCCAATTCATCGGTCACAAAATCAGCGAGCTGTTTGCTGACCTGCCAGAAGTAATAACTGATTTTCACAGATGCTTTCATGAAAAAACGACCTTAAACCGCGAGATGATGTCTTACTGGATGCGCACAACTAAACAAAAAAAGGAAATGATTTTTAATTATGTCTATGTTCCTCCGGATTTGATTGTACTTCATACTGACGACATCACCGAGCAGAAAAGAAATTTAATAACTTTAAAAAAACTATCTAATGCAGTAAAACAAACAGCAGACAGCGTCATTATTACGGATAAAGAAGGCACAATCGAATACGTCAATCCAGCATTTGAAAAAACAACTGGCTACAGCCGCTCCGAAGCTTTGGGAAAAACACCACGCCTGCTCAAGTCACAAAAGCATCCGGCAAATTTTTATATCAATTTATGGAATACCATACTCAGCGGACAGTCGTATCGCGGCACTATCATTAATAAGAAAAAGAATGGAGAAATTTATTGGAGTGAACAAACAATTACGCCGATGAAAGATGAGTCAGGCAATATCACGAATTTTGTGTCAGTGTTAAAGGACATTACCGAGCGCAAGCAAAAAGAGGAACAGGAATTTCAATTACAGCTCGCCAGTGAGGTTCAGCAACGGTTGAACCGAAAAGCAAAAATTTCAGTACCCGGCTTTGATATTCAAGGGATCAACTTTCCAGCGGTCGAGACGAGTGGCGACTATTTTGATTTTTTCTGGTTAGCTGATAGCAGCTTGGCAATTGTTATTGGTGACGTTAGCGGTCATGGCATTGGATCAGCTTTAATCATGGCTGAAACGCGTGCCTATTTGCGGTCGTTTGCAAAAATTGAATCTGATCCGGCAATGCTGCTCAATCGACTTAACAATGAATTGGTTAATGATTTGGATGATGGACATTATGTTACTTTGCTCGTTGCCCGTTTATTCCCACAGGACAAAAAAATGGATTATGCCTCAGCCGGACACCTGCCTTCATTCCATTTCAATGGAGAGGGCGAATTAATAAATACTATGGAAAGCACTGGCATTCCGCTAGGTATAATCAAAAATTATCAGTACCAGAAAAGCGACTTGATCCAACTTGAGGCCAATGATATTATCGCATCATTGACTGACGGCATATCCGAAGCTCATAATGCACAATATCAGCAATTTGGCTTTGATCGGACATGCAATATTATTAGGCTTCATAAAAAGGACTCTGCTAAACAGATCATAAAACGCCTTTATCAGGAGGTTCGCAGCTTTTCTAATGCTACGACGCAGGAAGACGATATCACCTCGATAATCTGCAAGGTGCAGGCGTCAAACGAATCAGATCAGGCCATGCTCCCAACGCAGTTTAAAGGAAAAAAGCAAAGGCAGCGATGAGATTTGTCGCTCTTTTGCTGAACGCAGGCAGTCTGAATCTCAAATCATTGCTCTGATTTTTAAAGATTGATTTTTGCCGATAACTCAAAATTCAACAAATTTGTTGATTGAAGAAATTTTGTCTTCGCTAAGCATACATTATTTTGCTTTTTAAATGTCCAGTTTTTTCCGGATCGCAAAATCGTCCACTCTAACTTGCAGCTGATATTATTTGACCTTCTGTCCACCATTCAATGGCATGCAAGCCATTAACTTCTCTACTAATAATGAAAATCAAATAAAAACTGGAAATAAGCGAGGGAAATTTTTTATCAAAAATTCCCTTGACTAAATCACAAAAAGTTAGTATTATTGCAGCAGCTTTTGATGAGTCTTATTTGGGAATGCAAGGGTACCTGGTGGGCCCCGCGGACTTCAAATCCGTAGTGTTGCGGCAACAGTCGTGATAGGTGGGTTCGATTCCCACACATTCCCGCCGCGTGAATGGGTAACCGAAAATGAGTTACCCATTTTTTTAAAGGCACAATCTTGATGGGAGAGTTAATGATTTATGCTGAAAAAATTTTCCACGCTTGATGCTGTTTTTATAGTCCTGATGGCTGCTTGTGGATTGGTCATTAAGCCAATCGTTGGTCCGCTGACCAAAGTAATCGGTTCTGCTTTGTTTCTCTCATCTGGTTCAATAGCCGGCATGATTTATTTTATCTTTCCCCAGTTATCGTTGTTGATCGTCAGACAATTTGGTGCGGCGCTGTTGACTGGATTAATTCAAGGCATCGTTATTATGATCACCGGCATTTATGGCTCCCATGGTATTTTATCTGTGATTACTTATGTTGTTCCCTGTTTTTTTATTGAAGTAACTTATTGGATCATCAGC
Source organism: uncultured Cytophagia bacterium (assembly GCA_964571835.1). GTDB lineage: Bacteria > Zhuqueibacterota > Zhuqueibacteria > Thermofontimicrobiales > Thermofontimicrobiaceae > CAZNDR01. The sequence goes on from CAZNDR010000001.1 coordinate 18,750, forward strand.
AGATTCAATAAAGAGTGGCTTTATTTTTTGCCAGGAGCAATGGGCAATTTAAGCGGAAATTATATCATTGCTCTTTTATTTCTGCATCTGCCGACGGTGCCGTTGGTCGTGACCTTGGTCATTTCCTTTGTTTTAGGTGTTGTCTCTGGCTATTTTAGTTTGACATTAAGCAAATGGCTAATCAATTTATTTCCGATTTTTAAAAAGAATTATGCTTGAAATTAAGAACCTGACCTTTGGCTGGGATAATAATACTTTATTTGAAAATCTGTGTGGCGAGATAAAATCATCAGAGATTGTTCGATTAAGCGGCGAGAATGGCGTGGGCAAAACAACTTTGCTTCAGTTGATTTCAGGAATGATTCCCCATTTTATACGCGGCGAAATTTTACTCGGTGAAATTGATATCGATGGTAAATCAATTATAAAATATCCACCCAAAGAATTTTTCCCTGCCATCGCTTATATTCCCAGGGCTAATATAAATTTTTTTTTGCTGACTGATTCGTTGGCTCATGAAATTTTGCTGGCAAGTTCACGCTTGTTCATTTCGCCAGCAGTGGCAGAGGAAAGGTTTAATGAGTTTTGTCAGTTTTTCCCGGAATTAGAAAGCGTAAAAGAAGCATCTTTTGCTGAATTATCTTTGAATCAAAAAATAGTGATGATCACTTTTATCTTTTTTTTACAAAATGCCAAGCTCTATCTTTTCGATGAAGCGCTGACTGGCTTTTCAGATTTAGAAATTGCCAAATGGTATTCATTCTTTGATGTCTTGAAAGTGCAAGGCAAGTCAATAATTCTGGTCGATCACCACCAGCAATTAAAAAGTCATCTTCCATGGTTGCTAAGCAAGAAAAAAATCCTCATATCTTGAGCTGGCTTAACAGGAATTTTCCATCGGGAAAAAACTATTTAGTCGCTCAAAATGATGTAGAGCAAATCAATTTATATCTGTATGATTTGCTAATAGCGCCCGAAAATTCAGGTCGAAAACATGTTATTTGGGGTGAGGCGGCTCATCAATTATCATTAATCGGAGATAAACTTGGTTGGGTGCCTAATCGCTTGCAGGCAGCTTTTCTAGCGGACACGGTCGAAATGGAAATTGCTGAGGCAGATGCTGCCAGGCAAAAACAGATCCAATCTGAAGAACAAAATCTGGAAGCGAGTCGCCTTTTGCTGGTCCAATTTGATTTGCTGTATTTAGCTCAAAGAAATCCTTATTTTCTTTCCGAAGGGGAGAGCAAATTAATATGGTTTTTGACCCAATGGGCAAAAAAACCGTCATATTTCATCATTGGCTATTTGCCTTTATCCCTTTCTAAAAAGCGGACGAATGAGGTGGTGAATTTTCTCAAACAGGCAGCAGATAATGATCACAATAAAAGTACCATCATTCTTGGTTATCTTCCTGCACAAATCGATTGGCTTAACGGATTATTGATCAATCACAACTGGACGACTATCCGAAGTTTGTCGGCAGATGAATGAATTTATTAAAAATCAACCTAAGAGTTTAGCGTGATCAGCATTGCGTGGGCGATTTTATTTTAATGAAGTCCATGCTTGACCAATCGCTGTTACTTTAGCAGAGCAAATAAAACGAGCGCAGTAAAAATATGAAGAGGAAGTTCAAAACGACCTATCATTTTGTCGTAATTTTAGCCGCCGGAATTTCCTCAAGCTATTGGGCGATTGGTACTACTTATATTTTTATGCCTTTGTTTTGGTTAATGTTTTTAGCAATTTGGGTAGTCACTATCAATTTGAGCGAATTTAATAAATTTGTCAAACGATTCCTGCAAATCGGATCGATGTTGTTGGCGGTTTCTTTGTTTCAAATAATTTTTCGTCGAACTGGTGTAGTCGTGCTTTCGTTTGAAGGATACCCACTCATTTACTCTAACGGACTTTTAGAAGCAGGCTTACTATGGATTCGTTACATGATTCTATTTCTGCTGGCTTACCTATTTGCTCAGGTCCCAATTTTTAACTTTTTCATTTTTTTAAATAAAGTAAGGGTACCAATGCAATTTAGCCTTTTGCTGCTGACAACGCTCAATTTTCTGCCTTTTATTTTTCAAGAGCTAAAAAGTGGCTTATGGACGTTGCGATTTCGAGGCTTCGACCTCAAGGCACTAACTGCAAAAGAAAAATATTATGTGATCAAAAAGCTCTTGAAGCTCATGCTGTTGCGAGGTATCCATTATGTCTCTTATTCATCGTTAGCCTTGGAATTGCGCGGCTATGGTGTAACTACCTTTGCACAAATTCCCTATTCCTATCCGTTGAAAAAAAGAGATTGTTTATTAATAATTTTAATGCTGTTGGCAAACGTGGCGGGCTTCTTTTATGTCCTTTATTAATGCGACTTGTTATATTGAGCATTCATTCTAAGAACATTGCTTGATATTACCTTTATATTTGAGGTGAGTGAGCTTATGAAAGCGCTGCAAATTGTTGGACACCATAATTCAGGCAAAACGACTGTCGTCAAAGAACTGGTCAAACGGCTGAAACTGGGCAATAATATAGTGGCGACAATTAAGGAAATTCATGATCCGACTTTTCAATTGGACACGCTAAATGCCAATTCTCATGTCCATAAGACAGCAGGAGCGGATATGACTATTATTTGCGCTGAAAAAGAGACCGATTTTCTTTATTATAAAAAATTGGATTTGATGCAGATGGTCAATAAAATATCTGCCGACTGGCTGCTGGTGGAGGGATTCCACGAATTTCCCCTGCCCAAAATAGTGTGTGCGAAACAAGAATCAGATGCCAAAAATTTTATTGATGAACGAACGTTAGCAGTCGCTGGATTAATTTCGCATTCAAAAAAGCAACTGGGCAATTTGCCCGTTTTTAATGCAATCGATCACGATCAGGCTGATCAGTTGTTCGAATTAATTTCCAGCCGCGTTTTTCCAATGTTGCCGTATGTGGAAGACAAATGCTGCCAGCTATGCGGCTTAACTTGCTCAGAAATGGTCGAGGCAATCGTGCAAGGAAAGAAAAAATTTGATGATTGCTTGATAAACCAACAGGAGGTCAATTTAAAAATTGGTGATCGAAACATCAAAATTGTGCCTTTTGTTCAAAAGATTTTGAAGAATAATGTTTTAGCTTTGGTTCAAGAACTTGACGGCTGGGAAAAAGGAAAGACGATCAAAATCAGTATCAACTAAAGGAATCGTTGTGCATGGAGGCAAATGGTCAATTCCAAATATTTTTGTGCAGTATTCGCAGTCGAAGAAATGAACTGATTATGTTGTTGAGGCAAAGCTTTTCTACAAAAATTATGCCATCGGCAAAAGTTTGTGCTTGACAAAATCACATAATTATTATATATTAATTTCAATTGAGAACACGAAAGATAGACTAATAACAGCACGCAAAATCAATCTGGAGTAATCTATTCAGATAATAGTTGTTCAGAGATTAGCTTAATGATAAACTAAAAATAATTGGATTGGCTGGTGCATCAAAGCTCCGCCATCGGCAGAAAACGACAAGGCTATTTTTTGCGCGAAAAAAAGAGGCCTCAAGTTGTTTCGATGTTGAAATCAGCAGAAGATCGTTTCATCTGATTTCTTTTCATAATATTTAATTATTTACACTGAGCAGAGTTAGCCATCAGAGAAGGAATTAAGAAGAAAAAGGGAAAACATTGAAATTAAACCATCAGACAAAGTTCATCTTTATAACGGGAGGCGTTGTTTCGTCACTGGGCAAAGGAATTGCCTCGGCTTCCATTGGCATGCTGTTGCAAGCACGTGGTTTGAAAGTGTCGCTTTTAAAAATGGATCCTTATATAAATGTCGATCCGGGCACGCTGAGCCCCTACCAGCATGGCGAAGTATTTGTAACTGATGATGGCGCTGAAACAGATCTCGATTTAGGACACTATGAACGATTTTTGGATATTAATTTATCAAAGAAAAATAACACAACGACTGGGCAAATATATTACACTGTTATTAATAGGGAGAGAAATGGCGATTATTTGGGAAAGACGGTGCAAGTCATTCCGCATATTACCGATGAGATAAAACGGCGCATTATGGATGTCGCTGATAACATTGATATCGTGATCACAGAAGTTGGCGGCACCGTCGGTGATATAGAAAGCCTGCCTTATCTTGAAGCGATACGTCAATTCCGGTTGGATGTCGGTTCCCAAAATCAACTCAACATTCATTTGACATTGATCCCCTTCATTAAAACTGCTGGCGAGTACAAGACCAAGCCCACACAACATTCGGTCATGCGCTTGCGCGAAATTGGTATCCAACCTGATATACTATTGTGTCGCACCGAAATTCCACTCGATCTTGATTTAAGAAAAAAAATCGGTCTTTTTTGCAGCGTGCCTGTAGATTCTGTCATTAGCGCTGATGATGTTCAAACCATCTATGAAGTGCCGCTCATGTTTCGAGATGGTGGATTAGATGAAATTATCATCAATAAATTTAATTTGAAGACCAGCAAGCCAAATTTTTCTGGCTGGGAAAAATTTGTATCAAAGGTAAAGAGTCCATCGACAGAAGTGAAAATTGTGGTTTGTGGCAAATATGTTGAATTAAAAGATTCGTACAAAAGTATTGCCGAATCATTTGTTCATGCCGGCGTTGCCAATGAGGCGCAAGTAAAACTGGAGTGGGTAGAAGCTGAAGAAATTGAAAAAAAAGGCGCTGAAAAATACCTATCAGGGATGAATGGTTTATTGGTGCCAGGTGGTTTTGGCAACCGGGGAAGTGAAGGAAAGGTGAAAGCGATTCAGTATGCCAGGGAGAATAAAATTCCCTTCTTTGGCATTTGTCTTGGGCTGCAATGTGCCGTCATTGAATTTGCCCGCCATGTCTGCGGCTTGGATAATGCCAATAGCACTGAGTTCAATGAAAATACACCACATCCGGTTATTGACTTGATGGAGGAACAAAAACGGATAAAATCAAAAGGTGGCACCATGCGGCTTGGATCTCAGCCGTGCAAAATCAAAAAAGATAGCCTGGCATTTGAAATTTATAAAATGGACTTGGTCAATGAACGACATCGGCATCGGTTAGAAGTGAACGAGCGCTATTATGAAATTTTGGAGAAGCATGGCTTGGTTTTCAGTGGCATCAATCCACAGCTTGATTTGGTGGAAATTATCGAACTACCAAATCATCCGTGGTTCGTCGGGGTGCAGTTTCACCCAGAATTGAAGTCGCGTCCTCTTAAGCCTCAGCCGTTGTTTAGAGAATTTGTTCGTGCTGCTATAAAATATGGGAAGAAGTGAAGCTGTGCCATGAGAACCGTTAGCATTTCACATATCACCTTTAGTCAAACTTCTCCCTTTGTTCTAATTGCTGGTCCTTGCGTAATTGAGTCTGAAGCAATTGCCAGTCAAACTGCCGAGCTGATCAAAAGGATCACCGATGAACTTGATATTCCGTTTATTTATAAATCTTCCTATAAAAAAGCCAATCGTCAAAGCTTAAATTCTTTTGCGGGTCCGGGATTGAAAAAAGGATTAAAAATATTAGGCAAAATAAAAAATGAATTTCAGGTGCCGATCTTAACCGATTTTCACACCGCTGACGAGGCAAAGCCGGTCAGTGAGGTCGTCGATGTGCTACAAATTCCTGCCTTCTTGTGCCGTCAAACGGATATGGTGGTGGCAGCGGCCAAAACTGGCAAGGTGATCAATATAAAAAAAGGACAATTTATGGCGCCTGAAGATATAAGCGCCATTGCCCAAAAAGCAGAACAGTTCGGCAACGATCAGCTTTTAATTACCGAGCGCGGTACGACGTTTGGGTATCATAATTTGGTTGTTGATTTTCGTTCCTTAACTATTATCCAGGCGTTAGGTTATCCGGTTATTTTTGATGCTACCCATAGCTTGCAGCTTCCGGGAGCAAGCGGAGATAAATCTGGCGGTCAGCCACAGTTTATTTTTCCTTTGGCAAGAGCTGCTGTTGCAGCAGGCTGCCAGGCGATTTTTTTAGAAACCCATCCCTGTGTGGCTGAGGCGTTGTGTGACGCATCGACCATGCTACCGCTGAAAAATTTGAGAGATCTGCTGGTACAACTGAAACAAATTGATGAGATAAGAAAAAAGTTCGATTAATTAGCTATGGAATTGAAGGATAAGATTGCCAAAATACGATTGATTCTTTTGGATGCAGATGGTGTGCTTACTGACGAAAAGCTTTATTATGACAAGCATGGTGAAGTGATAAAAGCTTTTAATGTCAAAGATGGATTGGTAATTAAGTTAGCGCAAGCGGCTGGTTTGGCTGTCGGAATAATTTCTTCGCGCTATTCTGATGCTTTAAAAATGCGAGCCGATGACTTGGGAGTGGAGGTTGTTTATCAAGCTCAGAAAAATAAGCTCGATGGTTATTTTCAAATAAAAAAGGAGTTGTTTGTTTCCGATGAGCAGATCGCTTACATGGGTGATGATTTGCCCGATTTGGCGATTCTGAAAAAAGTCGGCTTTAGCATAGCCGTAGCAAACGCTTGCCAGGAAGTCAAACAAAATGTTGATTTTATCACAGAAAAAACTGGGGGAAACGGTGCTGTGCGCGATGCAATTGAAATGATTTTACGTGCCCAAGGAAAATGGGAACAAGTGATAAATGGATTATGATTTATAAAATATAAAGAAAGCAGTGGATAGTCTGCATCTGCATTATTTGTTAACTAAGCAAATGCAATCATTAATAAAGGATAAAAGTTAGAGTGAAGGGCAAAAGTGAGATGTGGGTAGCCGGAATTTTCCTGGTTTTGATAGCTTGTCCAAAGTTATTGGCTCAACAACAGGAGAAAATGACTTTAGCTGTTTTGGATTTTAAAAATAATTGTTCCACGTCGAGATACGATCGCTTGCAACGGGCAATTCCAGAAATGCTCAAGACCGAATTATCTGCCTGTCATGAAATTTCTGTAGTCGAACGAAACAAAATCGAGAGCATTTTATCGGAGCAAGCTTTGGCGCAGGCTGGTTTTGTCAATGGCGAACAAGCTCAACAAGTCGGACGTTTGGCTGGAGCAGAATACTTAATCACCGGCGAAATCAATACCGTCAATGGACAACTTAGAGTTGATGCCCATTTGATCAAAGTCGCTAGCGGACAGATAATTGGCGAAAAAGTAACCGGTAGAAATGACAAACAGATCGATGCCATGATAAGATTATTGGCCAATAATTTTATTCACGAGCTTAGCGGTACTGGAATACGAAAAGAAACGGTTAAACTAAAAAATTATCAATCGACCTTGGCGCTGATTACAACTGGCTCTCTGGCTGCATTGACGACTGGTTTTCATATTGCTTATCGATATAACTATGATAAATATCATAAAACGACAGCGCTGAATAAATTTAATTCTTATTATGACCGGGCGAATAAGAATTACCAGGCACGAAACGTGTTTTTTGTTGTTACTGGTTTTTCAGCCTTGGCAACTTTTTTTCTTTGGCAAAAGGATAATGGCAAAGGCAATAAAATTTATGCCACGCAAGATCAATCTGACCGGCCATTCCTGCTAACTAACTTAGCACTGGCCGTATCGACCTGCGGTGACGGCTGTACCGTTTCACTAAACTTTTGCTTTTAAGGAGTGAAAAGTGAAGTCATATTGGCGGTTATTTCCTGCTTATTTGTTGGTTGCGTTTTTTTGTAGCGATCTGGAGCGCGATAATATTTTAGATCCGAAAAATCCCAATAGCAAGGCAGATCAAATTGTTTTGGTGGAACTGTTTGTCAATGATAATACCGGCTACAATTATTGTGAAACGGCTTTGGAGGCAATTGAAGCATTAAGCGAGGATGATAATTATCGTAATAAAATTTTAGTACTGGAATATCACATTGAAAAAAATGATCTGGCAGATTCTTTTTCGTTGCCAGAGTGCTATGACCGATATGCCAGTTATGTGCCAGTTCAAGCCGACCGCGGCATTCCTGATGCGTTTTTTAATGGCAAACTCCAACGAGTTCAGGGCGCTTCTGTGGAAATGGTGAAAGATCGCTACCAGACAGCTCTCTCGGAGGTGTCCGATAGAAAATCTTTTTTTAGATGTGAAGCGGAAAAGACTGTTAACGGAACTGTTGTTACCATCAACACCAAAATTATTCGACTGGGAGTAAGAAGTCAGAAGAATGTGAATATTTCAGTTGTACTTGTTGAAGATCTGGGGATGCCTCAGCAACGATTTGTGGTGAGGAAAATCTTACCCTCTCAAGTGATGGATATTATCAATCCGGGTGAGGTGAGATCATTTGCTTTTTCAGGCACTTTATCAGGCATCCGAAATTTCAATAATGCGAAGGCAATCGTTTTCATTCAGAATCGAAATGAAGCGACCATGGAAATATATCAAGCAGCACAATTTTGACTAAGCGGGGGAGACGGCGGTGAAAAAAATCATCATATTTTTGGCACTTATTTTCTCTGTTAGTTTTAAGAGTTGCGGCGTAGTTGAAAAACTTGCCAATAAAAATCCAATGATAAAAAGTATTTCTGCCACTCCAGCGCAGATAAGTACTCAGGACACGACAATCTTAGTTGTTCGCGCTGAAGATCCAGACGGTGATTTGTTATCTTTTAAATGGGACTGCGATAACAACGGTACACTGCTTTCCTTTACCGAGGAGGAAGTTAAGTGGATTGCGCCAAATTATTCTGGAAAATTTAGGATCGAAGTTAAAGTAACGGATGAGAATGGCGGAAAAGTTACTGGTGAAATTTATGTTGAGGTCAAAGGAGATGAAGTGCCAGTTGTTACCATCACTGAGCCATCAGAAAATCAGGTTTTCACTGGCATTGGTTATGTGCCCATTAGCGTTTCAGTAAGTTACCAGTGGCCCATTAGTCGAGTGGAATTTTATTTGGGAAAAGATTCACTTTTATTCAGTGACAGCGCGATGCCCTATCAATATAATGGCTGGAATGTAGCGGCTTTGTCAGGGCAAAAATTGCTCAAAGCGCGAGCCTATGATAGAAGTAATGAGGCGAATTTCGGTGAAGATTCGGTTCATGTTTATATCGAGGGAGTTTTTCCTATTCCCAAATGATAAAAGCAAAATGTTTTCATGAATATAAGAATGAATGGAGAATAGCAATATTTCAGAAATTGATCAGATCATAAAAAATGGCAGAGAAGTTGTGCGCAAAGAGGCGCAGGCGATAGCGGAGTTGGAAAAGCGGATCGACGAAAATTTCGCCAAAGCAGTGGATTTGATCTATCAGTGCAAAGGGCGAGTGATCATTACCGGCATGGGCAAATCGGGAATTGTCGGCAGGAAGATAGCTGCAACTCTAACTAGCACGGGAACGGCAGCGTTGTTCCTTCATCCAGCCGAAGGAATGCACGGCGATTTGGGCATTGTTCACAAAGATGATGTGCTGATATGTATTTCCAAAAGCGGCAATACGCATGAGCTGTTCCAAATAGTTCCGTTGATAAAAAGAATTGGCGTGCCAATCATTTCGCTGACCGGCAATCGCCGCTCGCGATTGGCTGAGCGCAGCGATGTGGTGTTGGATGCCAGCGTTGAACAAGAAGCCTGTTCCAATAATTTAGCACCAACTTCCAGCACGACGGTGGCGTTAGTTTTGGGAGATGCCCTGGCAGTCGCTTTGCTTGAAAAACGAAATTTTAAGTCTCAGGATTTTGCTCTGCTGCATCCAGGTGGTAGCCTTGGCAAAAAATTAACGATGAAAATTGACGATATCATGTTTACGAGTGATAGAATTCCCATTGTTTCAGTAGAAATGAAACTGGAAGAGGTGATCTTTGAGATCACGTCAAAACGATTTGGTTCGACCTGTGTCGTCGATAAAAATAAGCGTCTGGTTGGCATTATTACCGATGGTGATCTGCGGCGGCTGTTGGAAAGGACCAAGGACATTTGGCAGCTAAAAGCGGCTGATGTCATGACCAAAAATCCCAAGACGATAAAAACCGGCATTATGGCTGCTGATGCGCTTAACATGATGACCGATTATAGCATTATGCAGGTGGTGATTGTGGACGATAAAAATGTTCCGCAGGGAATCATTCACTTGCACGATATACTTGAGGCAGGGATTTTGTGAAAAAGCTGCTGAAGAAATTGACGAAGCGATTTAAAAACTGGCTAATTTATGCTGCCGTCAGAAGCGGAATTCTGTGGATGTTGTCCGTACAAAGAGCTACGTCCATCAAATTTCTGCAAGCGATGGCTAAGTTTGGGTACTATGTTGTTCCAAGTGAAAGAAAAAAAACCAATGCCAATTTGCAGAAAATTTTTGGTGACAAGAAAACGGAAAATGAGTTAAAAGCCATGGCAAAAAGTGTGTTTGGCAATTTAGGCAAAAACATGGCTGATGCGTTTGCTATCCCGCGCTTCAATCGTGTCAACATCGATAATTATGTAAAAGTCGAAGGCATTGAACATCTGCAGAACGGCTTGAAAAATGGTACAGGCGTGATTGCGCTGACTGGGCACATTGGCAATTGGGAACTGATGGGCGCTTATCTGGCAATGAAGGGTTATCCAATAAACGTAGTTGGCGCGCCAATTTATGATCAGCGCCTCGATGATCTGGTCGTGAAAAATCGGGAGCAGGCCGGGATGAAGAATATCGCACGTGGCTCGGCTACCAGAGAAATATTAAGAGCCTTGCGCCGAAATGAAGTGGTGGGAATTCTTATCGATCAGGACTCCAAACGAATTGAAGGGATTTTTGTCGATTTTTTGGGACATCAAGCTTATACGCCAGTAGGACCGGTTGTATTGGCTATGAAAACAAAATCATTGATAATACCCATGGCAATTCATAGCAGAAAAGACGGAACTCATTTGATTGAAATCAAAAAGGCTTTGCCTTTACAATTTACCGATGATACAGACAGCGATCGTTTAGTTAACACGAAGCTTTGCAATGACGCCTTGTCAGAATTTATCTTAAAATACCCAACGCAATGGGTGTGGATGCATGAGCGCTGGAAAACGCAAGCAGAGGCATGAAAAAACTTGTCCTGTGCTTAAATAATAAAAGCTAATAGCTTTCTTGTGAAAAAGGCAAAGCATATCAGTATGCTGATACTTAAAAAGCATGTTAATTCTTTTATTAAGCCACTACCTGTGCTGGTGGTCCCCTGAAAGGGTTCCACCGTTGTATTAGTTATAAAAATTAGGTAAATTGTACCTCTCTGAAGGATGCGGAAATTTACAGGAGGTACAGATGAGTCGATTCAGTAAATTAAGTCATACGATCTATGAAGGTAAGTATCGTATTGTATTCTGTCCGAAATCTCGTTATCGAATACTACAAGGTGATATGGCAGAATACTGTAAAACTTAAATCTATTTTTTATGTCGCCAGAAAGACAAGATCGAAATACTCGAACTGAACATTCAGGTCGATCATATTCATATAGCGGTATCAATAGTATCGAAATACTCAGTTTCATCATTCACGGGTTTTCTCAAAGGAAGGTTGGCGTTGAAATTGTTTGAGCATTATGAGAAACTAAGCAAGCGCTATTGGGGTCGTCATTTATGCTTTCGTGGATACGGTGTCAGTACTATTGGTTTGAATGAGGAACAGATCCGCAAATATGTTAAATAGCAAGAGAAAACCGATAAAATGATGAACAAGCACGACAAAATATAAAATAACCGCCAAACCCAACAGCGCACCTTTCAGGGCTAATATATCAAGCCACTGCCTCTGGCGCTGGTAAGTTGACTATGCTAATGGAGCAAAGTAACAAATCGGTGAGCTTTTAGTAGTTGACTATTTATTAATCAAAAATGCAAGGCATGAATTACGTTCACTTGGATGGCAGCGATCCCGACATTGTAAATCAACGCGATAAAAATGAACAACCTAAGCTTAAATTTATTAAAGTTATTATTGTACCTGATACTTGCTCTCCAATTTTTTGCCCATTGTGGGAAAAAAAGCGACAGCCAAAGCGCGAACTTAGAGTCATTTGAATATCCAGATCAGGAAGGCTGGAATGCGACCATGACTTCAACGAAAAACGGCATTTTAAATGCCGTCATTCGCTATGGTCACATGCAACGCTTCAAAAAGAGGAAGGTAGTCGACTTCGATAATAAGATCGCCATTGACTTTTATGATGAAAAAGGCAGGCCTAGTTCAAAATTGACCTCGGAAAAGGGAAGGTTAAACGAGGCGACTAATGATATCGAAGCGATCGACAATGTCGTTGTCACTTCTGATAGTGGTATCAATTTGCGTACTGAACAGCTTTGGTGGGATAATAGCATCGAAAAAGTAGTGACGAATAAATTTGTTACTATTACTACCAGCAAGAACGATACTTTTTATGGTTATGGTTTTGAGTCGGATCAGCATTTGAATAATTGGTCCATCCGGAAAATTTCCGGCAAAGCTGGCAGAGGATTGGATTTGGGTACGGAATTTATCGAGAAAAAGACTCAAAAAGATAGCCTGCCGTCGGATTCACAGGCTTTTCCAAGCAAGGCTGCAGCAGACACTTTACAGGAACAAAAATGAAATTAAGGGTTGTCTATTTTACACTTGTTAGTTTTATGCTTGTTCAGGTCGATTCCTATTCACAAAACCAGGATCAACTGGAAATTATTCGGACGGACAGCACTGATTTCAAGCAAGAAAAAACGAGCCAGGGAATCTTGCGTGAGTTGGTGGGTGATGTCCATTTGCGACAAGGCGGCACTGATATGTTCTGCCACAGCATGCGTTGGTGGGTGGATTTGGAAAAAGTAATTGTCGAAGGCGAGGTCGAAATCTTTGATAATGTTAAAAAATTGTCAGCCGATGAGGTGCACTATGATTTGAAGACAAGAATTTATTTAGCATCAGGAAGGGTTGTATTAAGGGACACTGTCCGGCAGATTTCAGCAGATGAGATCACCTATTATAAACTGGAAGACCGAATTATTGCTAAAGGACATGTGGTCATGAGCGATTTAGCCGAGCGGGTCGAAATCAATTCGCAATGGGCTGAACTTAATAATGAAAAAGATTATGCTAAGGCGACAGACAATCCAATTCTGATCAAAAAAGATAGCACTAATCAAGAAGAGATGAGAATTACTGGTCTAGTAATGGAGCTGTTTGACGGCGGAGAAAAGGCAGTGGTGACGGATAGTGTTCGTTTCACCCAGGAAAAAGCTTCGGCGGCTTGTGGCGTTGCAGAATTTTATCGCAACAGAAATGAAATTATTCTCAAAAGAAATCCGATAGCTTGGCAAAAGTTTGATCGACTTTCTGGCAGTGAAATACATTTATTTCTTAAAGACGATAAGCTGGTGCAAGCAGTGGTTAAAGACAGGGCGCTGGTGATGTCTCGAGTCGATACTCTTGGCACTGACAATCGATATAATAAACTGTCCGGTGAGCAAATTACCATGTTTTTTAAGGATCAGGAGTTGAATAAGGTCATAGTTGAAAATAAGGCGACCAGCTTTTATTATGTTTTTGAAGAGGGCGAAGAGAAAGGCATGAACAAAATTATCGGCGATAAAATTATTGTCCAGATAAAAAATCGTAAAATTGTCGATATATGGATAAAAAGCAATCCTCAATTGTCGGAGGGAATTTTCTATCCGCCTGGCTACGAAACAGAAGCAAAGGATAACAGATAACGATGATGCTGAAATTAAAAGCTGAGAATTTGGTAAAAGTATATAACAAACGACCTGTCATTGATAAAGTAAGTTTAGAAGTCGAGCAGGGTGAAATTGTTGGCCTTTTGGGACCGAATGGCGCTGGTAAAACCACTTGTTTTTATATGATCACTGGAATGATTCGTCCCACCAGCGGCGCAATTTATCTTGATAGCCAGGAAATCACCCATTTGCCGATGTACAAAAGAGCGCGGCTGGGTATTGGTTATCTGCCGCAGGAGGCATCAATATTCAGAAAATTAACGGTCGAAGAAAATATTTTGGCGATTTTAGAGAGCATGCAGCTATCACGTCAGCAGAGGAAAGAACGTGTGGAAGAGCTGCTTAATGAGCTGAACATAGCGCACCTGGCAAAAAATAAAGCCTATACGCTTTCCGGAGGGGAACGCCGTCGCGCTGAAATTACCCGAGCCTTAGTGACTAACCCAAAATTTATTTTGTTGGATGAGCCTTTTGCCGGCATTGATCCCATCGCGGTCGAAGATATCCAATCCATTGTTCAAGGATTGGTAAAAAAAGGAATCGGTGTGCTAATTACTGACCACAATGTCCATGAAACATTATCTATCACTCATCGGGCTTATTTGCTATATGAAGGTGTGGTGCTAAAATTTGGCAGCTCTGAATTTTTAGCAAATGATCCAGAAACGAGAAGATTATATTTAGGAGAAAAATTTAAACTGGACAGATAAGGATTGAAAAACCAAAGAAATGGAAAGATAGGCAATTGTTTTTTTTCGCTATCACTCTATTGATAATACCAGCAGTATATTGGATTCAAATCATTAATAGGAAAAAACATCATGATGAATATTGGTTTTTATCAGAAGCCGGGGCTGTACATGAAACAATCGCCTCAGCAAGTTCTCTTGTCAACGCTTCTTCAATTACCAATTTTAAGCCTCGAGCAACGGATAAAACTCGAGCTGGAGCAGAATCCGCTGTTAGAGGAAGACCTGGAAATGGAACAGGAATTGGAAGAAGAGCTAAAGACAGAAGAGTTGGAATTAAAGGAAGAAAAACAACAAGAAGACGCCGACCAAGAGGAAGAGATTATTAATGAAGATGAAGATGAGATAGATTGGGATACGATTCTCAATGATGAGAATAATTATGAGATAAAAGCTCCTAAAGACGAAAGTGCTGAAACCTATACTCGACCTGAAGTCTATGAAGCGACGCTGCCTGAGCATCTGCTCGATCAATTAAACATGACCAAACTAACAGATGTGGAATTGACAATTGGTGAATATATTATCTGGAATATTAATGAGGTTGGTTATCTTTCTTGCAGCATCGAGGTCATTTCACAAAATTTGGGTGTAACGACCGAACAAGTGGAGAAAGTACTAAAGGTTATCCAATCGTTAGACCCTCCGGGCATTGCTGCCCGTGATTTGCAGGAATGTTTGCTGATTCAGCTTATGGATAATCCAGAAGAAAACGAATTGGCGATTAAGGTGATTAAAGATTTTTTTGAAGATTTTAAAAATAAGCGTTTTGAGAAGATTGCCAGGAAATTGGGCGTGTCCATCGATGAATTTAAAGAGGTGTTGAACGTCATTTTGCAGCTTAATCCTAAACCGGGATCAGGATACTTAATTTTGTTTGACAATACAATTACTC
>CAZNDR010000002.1:0-30567 GCA_964571835.1 uncultured Cytophagia bacterium
AGAGATAATAATGCCGCCCAATCGCTTCGCTGGCGGCGATCTTTTCTGAAAATCGATTTCACCATAAATTTCACATAACGCCGAGAAAAAAGCGAGATCATCGGCAAACCCCAATGCGGATCACTAATGACGTTCATTATCGAAAACCGGTTCGGCGTTGAAATGTAAATTAAACTATCTGTGGACAGAGAAGTTCTTATTTTTTTTAGCACAGCAGCCGGATCAGGCAAATGCTCTAACACGTCCTGCAAAATAACGATATCAAACAGCCGCTTGTCGAACAGGAAATTTTCCACCGGCCCATAAAAAAATTCAAGACGAGGGTGGGGTGCTAAATTTGCTTGCAGATCAATTGCTGTCACCTGGGCATTTAATTCGACCAGTTTTAAAGCTGTTGCGCCATTGCCACAGCCGATATCGAGGCAACGTTTGTTTTTGATTTCGGTATACTGCTGCAGTATTTTAATTACCAGCTCAGCGCGTGCGGCAGCGAAGCGGTGATAATTATCCCAGGTTTTCCGATGGTCATTCATTTTATAGACAAGCAAATTCCATTTGAATCTTATTAGAAAGAATCCAACGATCTTAAAAAGCCGAGCAAGGCTGGCACCGTTACTTTATTGTAAATGGGGCAATTTTCTTCAACCGGAGCGAAAATAAAAGTTTGGCTTACGTGGCCATTTTTAATCGCCATTCAGAAGCCTCGGGAAACTTACGGCGATAGCGACGCTTTTATTTTTATGCCAATTTTTGGGCACCTTTTTCGATAATTAATTCCTTCCCTGCGCCAGCTATCGTGCGATAAATCCAGCTTGCCAGGCGGTAACTTTTTGCAGCGCCTGCTCAACGGCCATTCTTTTGCAGGACGCTCCATAAATCGGATGCCCTAATAAATCTTTCATGTTTTGAATGCCCAGCAGCGGATGCAGAATGCCAGCATCACGCAAATAAATTTTTAGTGTTTTGACAATTTTTTTTTTCCTTGACAACGTGGCAGAACACGGCGCACGCACATTGGTTTCAAAATATCGATAAGGCTTTTGATTTGTTCGAAAAAATAGAAAAAATTTCTTGAAGAATCAAGAAAATTATCGCTAAATAGAAAGTTTCACTTTCAATTTGCCAGGTAAAAAAGCGTAAACAGGAAAAATAAATTTCTTTTTTATTTTGGTTATTGCCATTTTAATTTACCGAACCAAGAAATTGGCGTAATCAAAAAATGATAAAGCACAAAAAATAATTCCCATACAACAAAAACTGAAAACGTAAAAGTCAGATCAAATTTTTTCCCGTTCATTGTTAATAAAAGCCAATCAATTACTATTTTTATAAATAAGCTGGTGGCAAACAGAGGCAAAAATGGTAATGAAAAAATGGTGAAAGCAAAAAAAACAAAGAAACTCCAATTAGCTAAATGAAATAGCAAATAGTACAGCTTTATTTTGGGTGAGTAAAACTTGCTGGCAGAAAGGTGTCGTTTTTTCTGTTTGAAAAAATCAATCAGCTTTTTTGTTTGAAAACTGGTGACGATACTATCTTTGTCCATAGCAAAGCGAATTCGCCATTTGGTTTTTCGTTTGACTAATTGTAGGAAGAGGTCGTCATCGCCGGACAGGCTTTTTTCAATTTCTTCAAAGCCGTGAAGCTGGAAAAAGACTTCGCGTCGATAAGCTAAATTCCGGCCGGTACAAGTGGCCGCACTATTCTGCCCGATAGCACCAGCCGCCACAAAATTAGCAGCCAAACTATCGAGGGCAAGAATATTTCCGAGCAGGGAATTGGTCGGATCAATTAATGGTGAAAACCCGGCGACCACGCCCACATTGGCGTCAAAATAGCTAACCAGCGAGCGAACCCAATTTTTTTGCGGGATACAATCGGCATCAGTGAACAGGAGCAGTTGCCCAGCGCTTTTTTCAATGGCTGCCGTTAGCGCTCGCTTTTTATTTCCCTGATCGAAATGGCACGTTCTCAAATAACCAAAAAAGTCATAGCTATTTTTGTATTGTTCCAACAAAACCAAGGTGGAATCGGTCGAACCATCATCGACGACAAGAATTTCCAACCAATTTTTTGGATAATTTTGGTTGACCAGTGAATTCAAACACTGGCATATTTTTTTTTCTTCATTTCTCGCCGCCACGATCACAGTAACAAGCTGCAATTGTTGATTTGAGCTGACTGGCAGCTTTTTGAGTCCGAGCCATAACTTACCCAGCAAAAAAAAATAAAGGATGCACAACAGACAAAATGTGAAATTGATAATAGAAATCAAGTTACGTATCGCTTTATGGTTCGAATTCGCACCGACTGGCAATTAATTCACGCGCTGAGTGATGTTAGTGCGTTCATTTGTACTTCTTGGTCAAATCAAAATAACAAGGGAAAATCATGCCTCTATACATCGCATCGGTGATTGCTATTTAGGAAAGGCAATCCATTTGACATTTTTGTCTCTAAGAAAATAAGAGTGACAATTCACCCTGACTGGCTAAGCCGGATTTTTAATCGTCCAAAAATAGCTATATCGTATCTTTAATTTTCAACAAATATTGGAATGCCGCTTCGTGGTCGTTGGCAATTATGCCATCGAGAATCGCCTCTTCGATCATTTTTTTAATTTTGCCAACCTTGGGGCCAGGAGCTAATTGGCAGATTTTCATAATTTCATCCCCGCGCACTGGCGATTGAAAGGCGCGCAATTGATCTTTCTCTTCCACTTCTTGAAGGCGCTGTACCACGTAATCAAAATTTGCCAGATGTTTTTGGACGCGCTGAGGATTATGAGAGGTGATATCAGCGCGGCACAGCAACAAAAGATCCGGCAGCGCTTCTTCTGCCTGCACTATCAGCCGTCGCATGGCCGAATCAGTTACGCTTTCTTCAGAAAGGCTAATCGGTCGCATGTGCAGACGAGTCAACCTTTCGACGTATTTAGCAAATTGATTGGGTAATTTCAGTCGCTGACAGATTTGAGGAATTCCTCTGGCACCGATTTCATCGTGTCCATGAAATGTCCAGCCTTGGTTCGGGACAAATCTTTTTGTTGCCGGTTTGCCGACATCATGAAGCAGTGCTGCAAAACGCAGCTCCCTCTTTTCAGTGACCTCGGCCATATTGTCAACCACCATCAAAGTATGTTTAAATACATCTTTGTGATGGTAATCCTGTCGTTGCTCAACACCTTTCATATTGGTAATTTCGGGCAAAATAAGTTCCAGAATTCCTGCTTCATCTAACAGGCTGAATCCCAGCGAAGGTTTTTCGGCATCGAGAATTTTCATGATTTCTTCGGTAATTCTTTCTTGTGAAATAATTTTTAGCCGCCGGCACATTTTCTTCAGCGCCAGATAAGTTTCCGGGCTAATGTCGAACTGCAATTGAGTCGCAAATCTGATGGCTCTCATGATCCGCAAGGGATCATCTTTAAAGGTAATTTCCGGATCTAACGGTGTTCGGATGATCTTCTTTTTTATGTCGTCTCGCCCATTAAGCGGATCGTAGATTTCACCAAAGTTATTTTTGTTGATGCCTAAGGCAATGGCATTAATGGTGAAATCTCGTCTCAATAAATCGTCATCTAAAGTCGATTCGACAACGATAGGTTTTCTTGAATCATCGGCATATTTTTCAGTCCTGGTACCAACAAATTCAAGTTTATAATCCATATAATTGACCATGGCGGTGCCGAATTTTTCATAAATGACAAGGCTGCTGTTAGCCAATTTTTTAGCCACAACTCTGGCAAAATCAGTCCCGCTGCCGACAACGGCAAAATCGATGTCTTTGACATTTTTATTGAGAATTTTATCCCGCACAAAGCCTCCAACCGCCCACACAGAAACCTTTTGCTGATCAGCTATTTTGCCAATTGTTTTTAATATTTCGTTTTCGTTCATTCAATTATATCGTTAATTTGATGAGGTGCACTCAGAAGTCTGAGGTTCACAAAAGGTACGATTTTTTTAAGCCAAATTGATTGAATTAAAGAGTCCGCTTTATTTGATTCGATGAGATACTCTGATTGGCTTTTCTGCCTTAAAGAAAATTGTTGGTTTGCCTGTTTTCGGAGAAAAGAACATCCGCTAATGGTAATTTACAAATAAAAATCCAGCCCAAGTTGGAAGGCAAATCCGCCGAAACTTTGGCCGATAATTGCTGGGCCGCCTCCTGCTCCGACTGAGGTGATTTCGCATTCTAGGACAAAAGCCACATGCGGAAAAAAAGTGTAATCAGCGCCGAGTTCGAGAAAGAAACCTTGTCCGTCTTGGGTAGATTTTTGATCAGGCTGATTAGCAAAAACCGACAGACCGGATTTCTCTTTAATTTCGGCGAATGTCAAACCCAGTCCGCTGAAAAAATTCCATTTTCTGGAGACATCACTGTACCAGCGCACCCCAATATTGTAAAATTTTTCCTGCCAAACTGGCGACTCTCCGTCATTAAATCCTGTTCTGGCGTTATCATTTTTATAATTTTCACATTGGACGGTCAAATAATTGGAACGGAAAATTCGCACATTTATCTGCCCGGAGTAGATGCCATCCCATTTACTTGAATAGAGGTTCTTGAACTCATCGAGCGATATTCTAAAATAACCCACTTGCCCGCCGACCACCAAGCGCGGCCAATAAAATGAATGCCAGGCATCAACTGAATTGTTTAAAACAAACAGCAAAACAATAGACAAAAGAGAAGCGCCTGATTTAATTTTCATTTTTATGCCTCCAATAAATATTTTCTATTTAAAAAAAATAGGCAACCTTTTTATCGTAACATGTGTCTTATGATAGAGAGCGAAAAACTAAAATAGAGGGGACATAATGTCAACAGCAATTTTTATCTTTCTGGCTGTGGTTATTATTTTCTGGCATCCGCCTTTTCAAATGCCGCTAACTTTTAAAAAAATTTTTCGACCAGTGATTTTAGTTATTTTGTTGATTTTGTTGCTTTTTATCGGCGCACTGGAGTCTTACACTCACATCAATCGAAATAATTTCAGTACCGCGAAAAATGGCATTCCTATTCAGACAAGCGGCAGCAAATTAACCAGATAGAAATCCCCTGGCTACTCCAGTTTTTTCCCCCCAGTGAACGACACGGCAGCGTTGTTTTTTTTATTTAAAAATTGATACATATTAATGACAAAAAGCACACCGATTATGTCGGCTAAAACATCATAAATATCTGATGTCCTGCCCGGCACGAATGACTGATGAATTTCATCTGAAATAGCATACAGGCTGCCAATAATCAATGTTAATAGATACCATTTTTTTTGCAGTTCAATTTTTTTATTAAATACAAAATACCTTCTCAGGAAAAAAGAGAAAACGATAAATTCAGCAATATGCGCAAATTTATCCTGCAATTTGAATCCCAAATCCGGGGCAGAAAAGTGTGACAGCGATGATTGAAAAAAGATTGCCATCATAAAGAAAATTGCCGGGAGTTGGTAATAAAGAAAATGATTTTGTTTTATGGTTTTAATTAATTTCAGATCGATTTCTCCGAGGCAGACTTGACGCACCTAAAAGTCCGATGCCCTTTGAGCGCTGCCGATTTTGTTTGGCTAGTAACAGTCAATCAAGAAAAGCCAAAGGCACCTTCTGTTCTATCAAAGTTGCGCGATATAAGATAAAAATATTTTTTTTAATTACAACGATTTTCTACTTGATTGTTAGGAAATTTTAACGTAACTTTCTCGGCAAAAGTTCAGCATGGTTAAGGCACCATTTCATATCACCGACTTATGCGCGAAATTATTCCGGACATCGAGTTAATCAAAAAAGCGTTGGAGGGTGAGCAGAAAGCTTACACAGAGATCTTAAAAAAATATCGGGCGCCTTTGTACAATCTCCTGTATCGCATGGTGAGAAATAAAATGGAAACTGAGGATTTAGTGCAGGAGGCGTTCATAAAAGCATTCTCATCGTTAGCCAGCTTTAATGATGAATATGCTTTTTCCACCTGGCTATATAAAATAGCCATCAATAATTGTATTGACCATTTTCGAAAAAAGAAATTGAAGACCTTTCCTATTGATAAACCCATCGAATCAAAAGATGGGAGCATTAAAAGAGAATTCCCTGATGCCAGCTATCGACCGGATAAATTCATTCTTTCTCAAGAAAAAGATCGACTGATTGAAGACGCCATTCGTGGCTTACCTGAAAAATATCGCATTGCTATTGTTCTCCGCCATAGCGAAGATAAATCGTACGAAGAGATTAGTGAGATCATGCAAATCCCCCTGGGTACCGTAAAAGCTCGAATCTTTCGCGCTCGCGAGATGCTGAAGAAACAGTTGAAACATCAGTTGTATCCGAAATAGAGCCCGCCTCACCAATCTGAATTATCGCACGAATCTCCCCATCATGACGGGGATTGAAAAATTAAAAAAGCCAACAATTCTACCAATGCTTTCATCATTTTAGTTCGATTCATTCCTGAAGCTCTGATAGGGAACAGTTGGTAAAATAAAAAATCGGCTTTATTGACAGCTCATCAACCAGCGGAACGACCAGTTCGACTGTTGTTGGACAAAATTATTGAAATTGGGCTGACTGAGCCAAAGCGGAAATTCAAGACGGATTTTGCGAAGCTTGCCAAAGATGATTTTGTTGATTGCCAAACCAATGCCCGCGTCGAATAATAATTTATCTGTTGTTTGATACAACGAAATCCAGCCACCATCGCCAAAGATTTTTAAATCAATCCCCGCCATAACATCTGTTAGAAAAGCTGGAACAAGCAGATGAAGTCGTCGAATGGTGATGTCCAGATTGGCAGTTAGTAATTTTCGACTTGATAGAAAATGATAACTATGATCGATCTCATTCAGATAGCCGCGCAAATTGCCGTCACCAGGTAAATGGTAATTCAGCCAGTTCGGAATTGAGCCAGGCGACGACAGATAATAATAATCGAATTTTTCAATGGGATTAGTGCCAGCAACACCAAATCTATCCTGTACCGGAAGGTGATTTGCCGGCGATATTATGCCCCAAAAACCTCTTAACTGCCATCTTATTTTGCCAGAGGTACTAATTTTATCATATTCTAATTTGGCTGAAAGTTTCGCGTAATCAAAATCGCTATTTAAAGAGCGGCTGGCAAACTGAAAATTGGTTTCAGCTTTAAAATGAGGATTTTTTACTGAGTTATCTAAGATATAAGTGAAATAGATTTTATTGATATTGCCAGCTTCCCATTCAGCTACTTTGTAATTTTCGTGATCAATTTTTAACGGGCGATAAAAATACGATTCATCGAAAAGATGGCAATGAAAAAAGCCAACACGGAAGTTGTGAGTCGGCGGCTGAGCAAAGGACTGCACTATGTTATAATTGAGATTGAAGTTCAGTGAAAATCTGCCTTCCATTTTTTTTAAAATAATGTGCCGCCAAAGGTTCTTGTTTACTTCATCCCAGGGCATGGAATAGGCAAAGTGATAATCTACTTGCTGCGATTTCAAATTGTACCAGCAGTAATTCCTTGTCACGTAGTAATGATTCAAATAACTGCCGAATAATTTTATCCCAACTTTTGCACCGTCAATTTTGTTATACCAAACACGTGGCCAAAAAAACAGCGAATAAGCATCTCTTGGCAAATAATACATGCTGGGAAAATCCGGATATAAAAAAAGTTTAAACTGCGGCGTGCCATTATTAAATCGATTTTGATCGAGGATGATATCCCGAGGATCCAATCGAACATAGGCTGTTTTTGCTTCAGATAAAAATGTCAGTGTTTTTTGCTCGCCGTGCCCGTCCCATATTTTAGTAATGGTGTCATATTTTGTGGTAATGGCTTGGATTTCCACCGGTAGGACACTATTGCCTAATTTTTTGATGGTCAACTCGGTCTTCCATATTTTATCATTCTGACGCTGATTAGTTATCTGGGATAAGGCATAATCAATTTTTGGTGTGCTATTTATCCAGTCATAAAAAAAACAATCCAATTTATCACCGCTAATTTTTTCGCAAGCGCTTTGCAGCGACGACAAATCGACATGCTTAAATTTCCATTCCTGATAATAGGTCTGCAAAATTTTAATAAAATTTTCTCTGCCCATGAGGTAATCGAGAATAGCAAAAAATTTGGTTGGTTTCACGTAGACATGGTAACTATACAAATAGAGGTTATTTAGCTTATGGCATTCTCCATTTAGCGGCTGGTCAAAACCACTGTACAAATAATAATAGAGCGAATTAAGCTGCACATCAGAAAAATTGTGATAAGGTTTAAATTGATCATCCAAATTAGTTAAGCGGAAAACCGGTCGTACCTCTTTAACTTGTTTACCAAATTTTTCACTTCGATATAAATCGGCGAGATAGGTTACTAATCCCTCATCCAACCAGCCGTTCTTGTGCTCATTATTTCCTAAGGCAGCATAAAAATAGCTGTGGGCGATTTCATGAAAAACCAGGACAAAATCATAATAGCCCAATACAGCCATCATGGGATATTCCATGCCGCCATCAGTCAAACCCTGGGCAACGGTCAAATCAGGGTAGGGAAAAGCTCCGATATTTTTCTCTAACCAGGCGACCGCTTGTTTTGAAGCCTGGAGGGCTTGTTTATTCCATTGCGTGAGCGAAGATTTTTGATAAAGGATATGAATGTTGAGATCGTTCCATTTTCCTTCTTCATAAATATAATCGGTGCTGGCAGTCCAAACGAAATCATGTACGTTATCAGCATGAAAGGTCACGACTCGCCGCAACTGACTTATGTGTTTTTGCTGTTGCTTTTCTTTGGCGAGGGTGGAATCAAAGGCGACCTCTTTCCAGCCAGGATCGCCTGAAATAACCGTGCCGGTGCCGGCGACGATAAAAGAATCAGGGACATCGATGGTGACATTATAGGTTCCAAACTCGCCATAAAATTCGCCCAAATAATGAAGCGGTGAATTATCCCAGCCATTTTGATCGTATACGCACACTTTGGGATACCAGAGGCTGATTTCGAACATTTGCCCTTGATAACCGCTTTTGTCATATCGCGTATTAAAGCGGCGGATCTTCATCTCAAATTTTACTGATAATTCAATCTTTTTTGCCGGAAGAAGCTTTGGCTCTAACGTCAATTTTGCTACCGTGCTATCTTCATTATATTCTGCTTTCACTTTAATTTCTTGATAAAAGGGAGGCGGAGTTGCGGTTAATAGGAGTTGAAATTTCAGATAACCCGTCTCGTCGCTGGAATTGATAAGCTTAATGGAAGCTGCTTTTGCCTCTTTGTCCATGATAGAACCCGATTTGAATCCATTGGGATATAAATGAAGATAAATTTCGGAAAGCGTATCTGGTGAGTTGTTGGTGTAAATTATTCTCTGAAAACCATGAATGAGGCGTTCGCTTGGTGTTAACGTGGCATAAATTGAATAATCCACATGCTGCTGCCAATACTGCGTGTGGCCAGAAGTACAGCAGCCAAAGAATAAAACCAGGAACAGAATACCTGGTGTGTTAGGCTTTATTCTCACCTTGGAACCAGATTAAATTTTTCTGTTCAATTGCTATAAATAAATTTTCTCCTGCCGCTGTTAGTCGCAAACATTATCTGTCGTTCGCACGATTGAATATAGCACATTGAATTGCAATTGTCAAGGCTTTTTTTACGAAAAATAAAATTTACTATACTTGTTATTGGAAAATTTAGCAACGGTTAGGGGATCAATTTCAGCTCTGTAATTTTTACCTCAGAATTGGTGACGTCTAAAATAGCGACCGTGCACTTGCCGGTCAGCCAGCCGCCACATTCGCCCGGATTTATGACAAGTGCGCCGTGCGAAATGTGTTCAACAAAGGCAGTGTGATCATGGCCGTAAATAATAAAATCCAGGCTGCTGATATGTTTTAATTCCGCTACCAAGGTTGGTTCGTGAAGGGCGATCAATTTTTTTTTATTAATTTTCATCGAATAGGGAGGTGGAAAAATATTGCCGTCAAAGCTATGATGAAGACCCAAAATTTCTCCATCATTATTGCCAAAAACCATTCGATAAGGGCACGACAATTTTTTTATCTCTTTTGCCGTAAAAGGAGCTACAATGTCGCCAGCATGAATGACCAAATCGACTTTTTCTCGATTGAACAATTCGACAGCAGCCCGGATGGCAGGCAGGTTGTCGTGGCTGTCTGACATGATACCTATTTTTTTAATATTTTCCAATGTTTTGTTCCTAGATTTTGTAGTAATGGTGTCAATTTTGCCAATTTCATCAGCTAAACAGTCAAACCATTAGAGCACTTTTTTATCTGGCTTCGAGTAAAATCGGCAGAGTGAATTCTTGCTGCAAATGATTCCG
Source organism: uncultured Cytophagia bacterium (assembly GCA_964571835.1). GTDB lineage: Bacteria > Zhuqueibacterota > Zhuqueibacteria > Thermofontimicrobiales > Thermofontimicrobiaceae > CAZNDR01. The sequence continues at coordinate 10,325 of CAZNDR010000002.1, forward strand.
ATCAAAAAATTCAATTTTGCCAAACAGTTGAAAGCCATCAGGCGCAGTTCTTGGGCTTGTTTCTAAACTGATGTCGAGTTCTTTTGAAAAGGATGGATACAATTTGAAGAGCCGGGCGCGCTGGGAATAGACTTTCAAGGAGATCGATTCCTGGAGATAATATTTTTCAGTCAGAGTTAACGACCAGGTTCTTGGCAGGATTTCATCTACAAAAGCAGATTTTGCTTCCAGCGAATAGAAATCATCAGTAATGTTATCCAAGCTAATGCTTCCTTCATCCATGGTCAACGCTTCTTTAGCTACCGCTTTGCCGCTTGAGTTATAAATATTAATCGCCACATCGGTGAGTTTTAAGAATGATTCGTCTTCGACATCGACCAAAAATTCTGCTCTGAGAAAGTCTCCTTTCGGCTCAAAACTATATTCAAACGAATCGCTATCTTTGATGATCTTAGTTTGTGTTCGCTGATAACCATTTAATTCACCTTTGCCAAATCCATAAAATAGCGTGCTAAATTGGTTAGTCATATTAATGGTGGAAGTGGGTTCGTCTCCAATCTCATACTTAAATTTAGCGATTACTGGTGGTTCAATTTTCAAGCTATTAAAACTTATTTGCAGGTCATAATTTAATTTTTTGCTGTTTAGAAAATCAGCGCAAATGTTAATCTCCCAAATTCCTGGGATTAGTTTTTCTGATGAAATTAACTGTGACATTTCATGAGTCGCAGCATCATTTTTTAAATAGCATTCAATCTGCTTTTTGCCGTCAGGAGAAAATCCAAAGCATAATAGATTGGAAAATTCTTCTGGCGAAGAGAAGAGCGAAATTTTAGCTGAAGTCGCGGATAAAGGCAGTAAGATAAAATATCTGTCCATATCTCCTGGCAGCAATGACCGGTCATTAAATGCGCGCAGATAATTATTTTCAGCATTGAAGGTGTAAGGGATAATGATAGAAGTTAGCAATTCAAATTCAATGTTTGTTTTATCACGGGTTGAATTTGTGTTCTTTGGATAAGCGATAATTTTGCCGCAATACAGACCTGGTTTGGTGAGTTGAGCGGGATCGTATTCAACCTCAACAGACAATGGCTGATCGCCCTTAATAAAGACAGATTTTTTATTGGCAGAAAGCCAGGTATGAGAAGCTTTTAATGAAAAAGCACGGAAAAAATTGGAGCGCGCATTGGCATCAACGCTGTCGTCAAATACTGGACTAATAAAAAAAGTCTGTTTTTCATTATTGCCTGGGAAATAACCATTATTCCGCCAAAAGGCGGCAGCAAAAAAATCAATGGGACTGTCCGGGCTTTCGGTGGAAATTTCGTAGGCTATATCGTGAAGCTGTTTTTTCTCATTGGACAACGACACTAATCGCTCCATCGCTCGCAGCACATTGATAACGCCATGACCCTGATCGAGGTCGCTATAGCCCGTCAAGGGCTCAGCACTGTTTTTGAGCAGACGCTTCAGCATCGCACCAGTTAGGTGAATCGCCGGAAAAAGTTGTTGCGCGGCGCTGCACAAAAGCGAGGCAGCGCCTGCTGCTTGCGGCGCTGCCATGCTAGTGCCGCTTTTTTCAACTTTATTGGAAAATGCCGGCACAGTGGACAGCGCTGTACCGAGCGCTAACACATCGGGCTTGGATAACTTACCACCGCGTGAGCTGTAATCAAAAACTTTATCGCTGCTCAAGTTTGCCCCGTAGCAATCGTTGGCTAAACTGGCTAGCAGATAAGCTCCCACAGAAAAGATTAAATTGGCGGCAGCTGGCGTGCCAGTAGTGGAAATTCCCGGTCCTTCATTTCCATTGCTGGTGCAAATAAAAATATTTTTGTTAAAAGTCAGAATATTATTGATTAAAAAATCAAGTTCGCTTTTCCCTTCACGAAGGGAGCCAATTCCGTAACTAATGTTGACAATGGCGGTGATGTTTTTTCCCCTCACGTAATCTTCTACAAATTGTAAAGCGTGTTTTATACTTCCAGAGGTGGTGCTGCCGCCATTATAATTGCCGTTACCAATTTTTAAACTGATTAGTTGAGCCCCAGGCGCGATGCCACAAAAACCAGGTTGATCGTTTATTTCATAGCCGGCGGCAATGCCGGCGACATGTGTTCCATGTCCATCGTCATCAAAATGAAAAGAGACTTTTTTTTCATCAGGAAGAATGTTCAAGGCAAAGGTTAACAGCTGTCGGTCAAACATCTTATCGCCGCCGCACCATTGAATGATGTCGTGATTGACGTGATAATCTCGAATAGCTGTTTCATCTTCGATATGCCCATCACCATCAGTGTCTACATAAGCCAGCCAGATGAGGGAATCATTCTGCTCGCTTTCAAAAGCCAACACACCAAACACATCATTATCACGACCATTGTTGTTGATATCACAAACTGCCGAGTTTTTGAATCTTTTTTCATCCAGATAGCCAATGAAGAATTCGTCTTTGACCGGCTTTTGCTTTAACAAATGGTAATTGTACAGCCGAAAACCATCGGGATGTTCGATGAAGTTTTCGAGCCCTGCCGAATTTTGTTTCCCTAAAAATAGCAACACTTCCCCTTGACCGGAAAAGTCGCGAACATCGATTACTTTTGTTTGACCAGTCGAGGTCACTTTCAAACCCGCTACACCCATGTCTATGCCGCCGTCTAAAATGAAAATTACTGTGCCCCTTCCGTCATAATGCGGATATTTTTGCAGAAATTGTTTGGCGCCGATGGCTGAAGTATTTAAAAAACACCATTCATCTTCTTTGGTTGTTTGGCAAGCGAGATTTTCAAAAGTTTGGAGAATTACCTCAACCGCAACCAAAAATATTATCAACTTTATAGCTAAATTTCTCGAACCGCGAAACATGTTTTCTCCAAATTCGGCAAAGCTGCTTATCTTTTAACGCCAAAACCTAAGGCAGCTAATTTGTCAATTACCTGGATTCGTTTATCACCCTGGATTTCGATCTCTTGCCCTTTGACCGTGCCACCAGCTCCACAATATTGTTTTAGCTGACGGGCAAGCTGATTCATCGTTTTTGCGCTCAGTTCAAATCCCTGGATAATGGTTACCATTTTCCCACGTCTGCCTTTGGTTTGTAGCCATACTTTTAATCGCTGGCTTTCCGGGGCTGTTTCTTCGACAAGGTGCATTCCCGGATTTTTTCTTTCTGATTCGAGGTGATTTATCAGCTTGTCATCAGTCGAATAAACTAATTTTGATGCTTTTTCTTTCATAGTATTTCCGTTTTATAATTTGGGCTAAAATATAGAAAGCGATTCAATTAAAAGCAATAGAAAATTTCTGATTCTGTGGAAAAAATATTTTCTTGACATTGTCAGAAATTATCTTATATTGGACTTTCTGAACGGTGATCTTGGGTCCACGTATCGGTTTCAGGTATTTTTGCCGAGGCGTCAGGACGAGCCTGAGGGACACTTAATCCAGTTTGCTGGAGCGCCAATCAGTTTAAGACGCCGTTCACATTTTTTTTTATTTTCTTCAATTTTGATGAATACGATCAGAAAAATCTGAAAGCAATTTCTGCCAATTCCTTTACTTTTTGCTAGCCCTACAAAGATGAATCAAAACCTGATTAATCGCTTGCAGCCTTCTGCGCCTCATCTGTTGGAAACGCTTTCTGAAAAGCTATCGTTGACCGATTTGCAATCACTATTGATGGCGGTGTACGAAAAGCGAGTATTAAAATTATTGGCTAAAAAATTGTTGGATCAATATCAACAAAATCGATTTATCAAACCAGCAGCCATTGATCCTCTAAAAATAATCAGGTTCGATTTATTTGCTTTTTCAAATTTGCCCAAAACGCCGCTGGCGAAGAATATTTTTTAGTCGATGGCGGTTTTGCAGCTTGGACTCAGCAATTGCTGAGCAATAAAAAAGAGCGTTTATTGACCAGTGCTCTGGGAAGTGAACGTTTTATTTATTGTTTTGAAAAAAAATAATTCATCAGGAGCAGCAGAATGAGAAATTCACTGACAAATTTTGGGGTGGTTTTGGCGCTAATGAATTTATTTAGTGTCTGCTCAGAGAAAAACGAACAGCAGCCAGCCGGGCAAAATTATGGCGTTTTTTCATTCGAACACAAGCTAACGCTGCCCGGAACGCCAGAACTGATTTACGATGCCTTGAGCGGTGACATCAGCGGCTGGTGGGATCATTCATTTTCAGCATCGCCCAAGAAATTTTATCTTGAAGCCAAACCCGGTGGCGGCTTTTGGGAGATATTCGATGATAGCGGTGACGGCGTTTTGCACGCCACAGTCATTTTCGCTCAGCGGGGAAAGATGCTGCGCTTTGATGGGCCCTTGGGACTTAGCGGCAAAGCGATAAAAATGGTCACGACTTACTCTTTTGAACCTGTGCCACCTGATTCGACCAAACTCGTGGTTAGTGTTCATGCCGCTGGAGCGATGGAAAAAGGAATCGACGAAGTGGTGAAAAAGGTGTGGCATCATTTTATCTTTGAACGATTCAAGCCGTACCTCGAACAAAGAAAGTCCCTTCATAATTAATCAACTGCTTACTTCACGCGTGTTGAAAATGGATAAAAAAATTATTGTGCTAATTCTTGTTCTGATACTTGTTTTTATACTCTTAATCCATTCATTTTTAGCTGTCACTGAATCTGTTCCAGCAGAGGTGTTGGTGGTTGAGGGCTGGCTACCTGACAGTGATCTCCAGCTTGCTGCTTATGAAGTAAAAAATAGGAATTATAGCCAGGTAATTACCATCGGCGGACCACTTTCCGATAGCACCTCACATAATAAAAACAATGCACAGCAAGCCGTTCAAAAATTAATTTCCTATGGGGTAGAAAAGAACGCACTCACAGCAGTTCCCTTTTTTAAAAAAACAAAGCATAAAACATTTATGTCTTTTATCGCTTTACGAGAATGGATCCTTCGTTCAAATTTTCCCGTCCATTCTCTCAATATTTTTACAGGCAGCGTCCATGCCCGGAAAAGCTGGACGATCTGTCGGCGTGTTCTTGGCAAGAGAATAAAAATCGGAATAATCGCGGCACCGGCAGTGCGCTATGATCCGCAATTTTGGTGGCTGTCGAAAAGAGGTATTCGTCTGGTGTTCAAAAATAGCCTGGGTTACCTTTATGCCCTGTTTTTCCCCTGGCAAGTTTTATTGGGAGATGGCTTGTAATTCAACAATTTTATTCACCGAGTGCAGAAGCGGCAAAACTTAAACTGGCTATGGTGCAGAAAAAAATCTGACAAAGCGAACAATTATAAAACTTACCGAAGCGCTCCCTACCTAACTGCTGTAGTGTATGGCGGGCCAAGATCAATCGGCGAAATGGCTCTTGTAGCTCGTGAACTTTCGGACAGTAGGTGAATTGTGGAATCTCTGCACCGAGCTTCCATAATGAGCGGTCAGATCACAGAATGACCAAATATGTTGAACAATATTGGCTTTTCCCCGGTTGTTTTAATTGGGCATCTCTGGGGCGCCAGACTTTGTTTTATTTTGGCTGCTGTAAATTCTCGAATGGTTAAAAAAGTAATTCTCATCGGTAGCGCGCCTTTTTTAGCCATTCATGGCAACCAGAATCCTCATCCGGCAGAAGGTGTCGAGAAGCCTTTGTCGAAGACTTTAAAAAACTTCCGCTTTGTGTTGCTCAGAAATTGTGGCTGTAAGCCGTGGATCGAAAAATATGCCAGAGAAGATACTTTCTCAACTTTGCGAAAAGAATTGGATCAATAGCAAAATAATTTGTTTGATTATGATGTATTAAAATCGTATCTTCATAGCCAGCTCAACACAACCGTTCGAAACAATTTTTTTTAAAAATGAATAGTCGGAAAGGAATTTTAGAGATTTCCGCTGTTAGCTCATTTTAGGCAATTTTATTTTTAAGAATTAAAGACCCTAAATAGAAATCAGAAGGAGAAAACCATGTACGAAAAAAGCATCGAGTTATTGAACAAGGCTATCGCTGATGAATTGACGGCGGTCCATCAGTACATGTATTTCCATTTTCGTTGTGACGATATGGGTTATGATTTGCTGGCGGGCTTATTCAGGAAAACCGCTATCGAAGAGATGTTGCACATCGAACGTATCGCAGAAAGAACTCTGTTCTTAAAAGGCGAAGTGGAATTGATTGCTTCAGCCGATGTGGAAAAACTTCATGAAGTGAAAGGCATGTTAGCTCTTTCCTGCAAATTAGAAGAGCAGGCGATTTTGGATTACAATAACTATGCGAATTTGTGCGCTGCCCACGCGGATTCAGTTTCCAAAAAGTTATTTGAAGATCTGGTAGTAGATGAAGAACGCCACTTTGATCAATTTGATACCGAGGTGGAAAACATGGAAAAATTTGGCGTCAATTACTTGGCGCTGCAATCCATCGAGCGCAGCAAGACGATTGCTGCTACGCCTATGGCGACGACGCAAGTTTAATAACCAATTTCCGGGTTTCAAAATTTATTGATTTGGCTTTAAAAAATTACCGTAACTTGAATACGAAAATTCAATTAACTGTTAATGGTCAAAAGTATGCCGATTAACCTTGCCCAAATTAGATCCGACATTCAGACCATCCTCCCGGAAATAAAAAAAATCAGGCATCATTTGCATGCGTTCCCGGAATTATCGCTCAAGGAATTTCAAACCTCTCAATTCATTCGCCAGCAGCTTCGGTCGACAAGCGTAAAATTATTTGATCCGTTTTTGGCTACCGATGTGGTTGGATTGCTATGGGGAAAAAGTCCGGGGAAAAATGTAACCTTGCGCGCTGATATCGATGCGCTGCCCTTGGCTGAAAAAAAAGATTCCGCTTATCGTTCCACTGTGAAAAATATTCAACATGCTTGCGGGCACGATGGACATACCGCGATGTTGTTGGGTGCAGCGAAAATCTTAGAAAAGCATAAGGAGCTGTTCAGCGGGTCGGTGCGATTTGTGTTTCAGCCTGGTGAAGAAGTTGTTGCTGCTGGCAGAGATTTGGTAGCAAAAGGCATATTAAGCAATCCGCAGCCGCAGGCGGTTCTGGCTTTGCATATCTGGCCTGGTATTCCCGTGGGGACAATTTGTTCCAAACTCGGCGTGATGATGGCAGCGAGTGATTTATTCCGGCTGGTCATCCACGGCAAAGGTGGGCACGGCTCCAAACCGGAACAAGCCATCGATCCGATTTTTATCGCCAGCAGGCTAATTAATAGCCTGTATCACATTCCCTCCAGAAAATTGCGCGCCTTGGATGCAGTTGTATTCAGCGTCTGCAGAATTCAGGGTGGGTATTATGCCAACGTCATTCCTGATGAGGTGGAAGTAGAAGGCACAGTGCGCTATCTGTCCAAAGCCGTCGCTGAAAAAATTCCTGCCATATTCGAAACTACCGTTAAAAATGAATGCGCTGCTTGTGGGGCAACTTACACGTTGGACTATGCGCGACCTTACCCTCTGACGGTGAATGATAGGCAAATCGTAACGAGCTGCAAAGCTGTTGCTAAAAATTCAATTGGCAAATCACGCTGGCGGGATCTTGAAGAGCCAACTATGGGATCGGAAGACTTTTCTTATTACCTTGATCAAAATCCTGGCGCGATGTTTTTTCTTGGCAATGGTGAAGACAGTCCGCCACTTCACAGTCCATATTTTGATTTTAATGATGAAGCGTTATTCAACGGCATGCTGTTTGTGGTATTGTCGACGTTGACTTTGCTTGGTGCTGGAAAAAATATTGAAAAAGGAGCGTAGCTGCAAATTTCTTTTATTTGCCATCAAGATACCCAACCTCGATAGTTCATCAGGAATTTGGTCGGCCGGAAATGGTTCGGCTCGTTGCCTAACCGCGCAAAAGGAATTCAGACAAATTTTTCCACAGTTAGGGTGGGTGGAACACGATCCCACGGCAATCATCAGTAGCCAATTGGAAGTGGCCAGGCAGGTAATAAAAAAGGCTGGAGTAAAAGCAGCATCATTGCTAGCATTGGTTTGGCTAATCAGCGGGAAACAATTTTCGTCTGAGAGCGAAAAACTGGCAAGCCTCTGTGTCATACCATTGTTATTTTCGGTGGCGCTAATGTCCAGATCAGCCCTTTGGATGTGGGGCAAATTGAGGCCATTTTTTCTGTGGGCGATTATTTATTGCTGCAAAATGAAGTAAACGCAGTACCGGAGACGTTGTCGGCAGCGAAATAGCAGGGATTGACCATCGCATTCAATCCGGTACCGATGACGGCAAAAGTCGCCAGCGACTCTTTGAATGATGTCGACAGGTTGGTCGTGAATGAAGTTGAAGCGTTTGATCGAACCGGTGAAAGCCATCCGGAAAAATAAACACTACACTGCGCCACCGCTTTCTCAAAGCGATTACTGATTTACACTTGCTGCATTGGGAGCAATGTATTGCGACGAGAAGAAGACAGATATTCAACCTGCTGGAAGGTTTGAAGTCGTGGACACAACAGCAGCCGGCGATACCTTCATTGGATTTTTTCTCATAGAATTCATCAAATCAGCCGATCTGACAAAAGCGCTGCAGATTGGCTGACAGCCAGGGGCTCTCGGCGTTACCAGACCCGGCGCGGCTGATTCGCTACCACATTGAGAGGAATTGGAAAAGCTTCGCTAAGGCTAAGGCCAGTTAATGCGCTAGCTACTGAGATTGTCAGTTACCAAAAATTGATGAAATGTTATCATCATGGCTTGATGATTATTTTGTGATTTTTTTAAAGGACTCAGATTTCTTTTATGATGTCTGTTGACTTCGGGCTTTTGTGGCAGTTTTTTTAAATCTCTAAAAAATAAAGCACATCGAGAAACCGCTAAAGCGGGTCAAATTAAATTTTTCGTTTTGAACGACATCCGAATTAATTTGGGTGCTTGTTTAAACACCATGCAGGCACGAACCGCTTTCACGGTTTCATTAATTTCTATTATATTATCAATTTGATCACTTTGCCGCGCTTCTGCCAGCGACCCAGCCGGTAGAAAAAGCGGCTTGAAGATTGTAGCCTCCGGTATTGGCGTCAATATCAAGAATCTCGCCGGCAAAATAAAGATTTTTTATTAAGCGCGACTCCATGGTGCGCGGATTTATTTCCCGTGTGCTCACGCCGCCGGCAGTAATGATTGCCTCGGCAAAGGGACGATAGCCGGTAATTTCCAGGCGAAAATCCTTCAACCAGCTTCTTAATTTTTTTCTTTCCTCTGCTGTAATTGCAAAACCTAATTTTGACGGCAAAATATTTGTCTGCTCCAAGCAAACGGGAATCAATTGCTGAGGCAGCATATTTTTTAAAATTTTATTCATAGGCAATCGACCAAATTGCTCAAATTCTCGGAGCAGTCGCTTATCTAATTTATTGTCGTCAAGAGCTGGTTTTAGATCAATTGAAATGTGGACTTGCTTTTTTAAATTAAGCGCGTCCACGCATCGTCGGCTCACCGTCAGAATGATCGGACCAGAAATGCTGAAATCTGTGAAGGTCATTTCACCAAAGGCGTCGCACTCTTTTTTGCCATCAATTAAAATTTTAATTTGCACATTTCGCAGCGTTAATCCAGCTAAACGGGCAGTGGCATTTCCGGCAGTAATCAGCGGAACAAGCGCCGGCCTAGCAGCAATTATGTGGTGTCCAGCAGCGTGAGCCATTTTGTAGCCATCACCAGTCGAACCGGTTCGGGGATAAGACAAGCCGCCGCTCGCGAGAATTATTGCCTCTGAAAAATATTCGGTAACCTTTCCGAAGTCCGTTTTTTTCATGTTAGCTGAATTAGCTTTGACCATCCTCAGACCGATGGCAGATTGATTTTTTGTTATTATTTCTCGAACCGCGGAATTCAGAAATATTTTTACTCCAGTTTTTTTTAGAAATTTAATGAGCGCATTCACAATCTCCAAAGCGTTGCCACTGGCAGGAAAAACACGACCGCCTCTTTCGCAAACCGTGTCCACTCCCAGGTCTCGAAAAAAATCTATCAAGTCAGCGGAAAAAAATTGAGCAAAAGCTTGGCGCAGGAAAAGCCCATTGGGCGAAAAGGCTTCGATAAATTCGGTGATGGGAGCAGTGTTGGTGATATTGCAGCGCCCTTTGCCGCTGATGCTCAATTTCCGGCCGACCCGACTCATTTTTTCAACCAATAAAACCTCCGCGCCACTTTGCGCGGCTTGCCCAGCTGCCATCATGCCAGCAGCGCCACCGCCAACGACGATAATTTTTTTTCTACTCAAAATGGTTTGCTCAGTTTGTAATGATGAATGAAGTATCTGCTGGCTAATAAACTAAGAAAAAATAATTTTATTGTTATTCAAAAAGAAAAAGCATTATTGCCAGTGATTGACAAATTCACCAGGTTTTTTTTCAACCAGCTTAAAGCTCGAGTGCTGCAACTTCTGTCCCTGATTAATGGGATTGGATCAATCCACTTGGCATGGCAGACAATTCGATAAAAGCCATCCCTTAATGAATTGTTCAAATTGGGCACAAGAAACTACTTCATAAAATGCCTTAGCACCGTATGCAAAATTCCGCCATTGCGGTAATAATCGATTTCCACTGGCGTATCTAATCGACACATAGCGCCAATTGTTTTTTTCTTGCCCGATTCATCGATAAAATCCACTTGAACCTCTTGTCCCGGTTTCAGATTATCATCGATGTAGATGGTCATCGTCTCCTGCCCTGACAGGCCGAGTGTTTGGTAATTCTCGCCTTCTTTGAATTGCAGCGGCAGAACACCCATGCCGACCAAATTGCTGCGGTGAATTCGTTCGAAGCTTTCAGCTAACACAGCGCGAATGCCCAGTAAAATGGTGCCTTTGGCTGCCCAATCGCGGCTGGAGCCAGTGCCGTACTCTTTGCCAGCTAAAACCAACAATGGCGTTTTAGTCTCCTGGTATTTTTCTGAAGCCTCATAAATGGACACAACTTCTTTTTTAGGAAGATACGTGGTCCACCCACCCTCGGTGCCCGGCGCCATTTGATTTTTCAAACGAATATTAGCAAACGTGCCACGAGTCATGACTCGATCGTTGCCACGGCGGGAACCGTAGCTGTTAAAGTCTTTCGGCTCAACACCCTGCTCGATAAGAAACTTTCCAGCCGGGCTGTTTTTGGCAATGTTGCCAGCCGGCGAAATGTGATCGGTGGTTACCGAATCACCGACTTTCACCAGTACTTTCATATTTTTTATTGGCTGAATGGGCAAAACTTCAGGCGAAAAATCCAGGAAAAACGGCGGCTCCTGGATGTAGGTAGACTTTTCATCCCATTCATAAATCGCACTGCCTGAAACAGGAATAGCGTTCCACATTTTATTGCTGTGTTCAATATCGGAGTATTCCTTTTTAAAAATAGTTGAATTTTCCGCCCGATCAATGACCGCATTTATCTCCTCTCGGCTTGGCCAAATATCTTTCAAATAGACTGGTTTGCCATCTTTCCCGTTGCCGAGTGATTCAGAGCTCAAATCAATATTCATCGTGCCAGCTAAAGCATAGGCGACAACCAGCGGCGGCGAGGCTAAAAAATTAGCTTTTACGTATTGATGAATTCTCCCTTCAAAATTGCGATTGCCGCTCAACACACCGGCAACAATCAAATCACCCTGGGTAATGCCCTCAACTACAGGTTCGGGAAGCGGTCCGCTATTGCCAATGCATGTCGTACAACCGTAGCCAACGACAAAAAAACCTAACTTTTCCAGATAAGGCATCAATCCGAGCTCGGTCAGGTAATCTGTTGCTACCCGGGAGCCGGGAGCCAGACTCGTCTTGACATAAGGCTTGACAGTCAAACCCTTTTCCACTGCTTTTTTAGCCAGCAGTCCAGCAGCGATGAGCACAAATGGATTGCTAGTGTTGGTACAACTGGTGATAGCCGCGATGACAACGGAGCCGTTTGTCAAATCTTCCTTTTGTTCCTTTAATGAAATGGCTATTTTCCTATTTACCTTTTCCGTGCTTAGGGCAAAGCCACGTTTTTCGATCGGCGCTTGCAGTGAATCAGCAAAGGCTTTTTTGGCTTCGGTCAAAGCAATTCGATCCTGCGGTCTTTTTGGACCAGCAATGCTGGGCACAACATCGCCCAGATTTAATTCTAACTTGTCGGTAAATTCTGGATCCGGTGTTTTATCGGTTCGGAATAACCCTTGTTCTTTGGTATATTTTTCGACTAATTCGATTACTGATGGTGGACGATTGGTCGCTTTCAAATAGCGCAACGTTTCATTATCTACTGGGAAAAAGCCAATAGTGGCGCCATATTCAGGGGCCATGTTGGAAATCATCGCTCGATCAGCCAGCCGCATGTTGCTGATGCCAGTTCCGTAAAACTCGACAAATTTGCCGACCACTCCTTTCTGACGGAGCAGTTGCACGATGGTCAAGGTGATATCAGTCGGAGTTACCCCCGGTTTAGGCTCGCCGTAAAGCTTAAAACCGACCACTTCAGGGATAAGCATGTAAATCGGTTGTCCCAACATCACTGCCTCAGCCTCGATGCCGCCGACACCCCAGCCAACAACACCCAGGCCATTGATCATGGGTGTGTGGCTATCTGTGCCAACGACCGTATCTGGAAAAGCAACGGCTGTGCCGTTCACTTTTTTGCATTGCACCACCGTAGCGATGTACTCGAGATTCACCTGATGGATGATACCGCTGGCTGGCGGGATGACGCGGAAGTTATTAAACGCCTGTTGCCCCCAGCGAAGAAATTCATAGCGTTCTCTGTTGCGTTCAAATTCGAGCTCATTGTTCCGCGACAAAGCATCAGCATGGCCATAATCATCAACTTGCACTGAATGATCAATTATCAGATCAACCGGCACAATGGGATTAATTTTTTGGGCGTCACCGCCAGCGCGCGCCATAGCTGAACGTAGCGCTGCCAGATCCACCACTGCCGGCACACCGGTAAAATCCTGCATGATCACCCGCGCTGGCTGGAAGGGAATTTCTGATTTTTTTGCCGACTTTGCCTGCCACGAGGCTAAGGCAGCCACATGATCTTTGGTTACTACATATTCATCACAATTGCGCAGCAATGATTCCAGAATAATTTTGATGGAAAACGGCAACCGAGAGACAGCGCCAATGCCGCCTTCTTCCAATTTTGTCAGTTTGTAGAATTTCATATCCCCTGATTTAGTAGCAAGATTGGTAAGGCTGTTGAAAAGATTTTTTTTGGTCATTTTTTCCTCATTGTTTTATTAGTTTTTAGCTAAAGGTCGAGGCAAAGACGATTTTCAGTAATTGAACGGTCAAATATAATAACTAATTCTATTTTTTTCAATCAAAAAATTAGCTAATTTCAGATTAAATTGGTCGGCGGTTGAAGAAGATTTTAACAGCAGTCGATCGATAGATCCCCTCACCTAAAATCGGCTATTTGGCTCGAAGACAATTTCTTTGAACCTGATGGCTCATTACAAAAAAATAAAAAATCAATTGATTTTGATGTAGAAATTAAATATAATTAATCACCAGAAAACCACAATGTCTTAACTCGGCAGAACTTCAATCGACTGACTGGATCTTTTAAAAATGAACAGGAATACAATTTGGCTTCTCCTTTTTTTTTTGTTTTTTGCCTGTGCTAAAAGGAGCATCGATCCAGAGGTCGATGGCGATTTAAAAGTGATGCCAGAACAATATTGGACTGCTCCCCGCGAGGAGGCGATCATTCTTTTTTTTAGAGTGTCTGAGGCAGTTCGACTTGAAAGTATTTTGGCTGGAGAAATCCAATTTCATCTTGAGCGTGCCAAATTGGTCGACGACAGATTAAAGGGGATTTCTGCTGCCAAAGACTGGGAATTGGGCAAACTACTGGTATTTACAACTGCTGAGCTATACTCAAGTTTTGATACCACCGCCTGCCGATTTGGTAATACACTGCTGGATTCGCTTTTGGTTGTTTATGAAATTGAGAGGGCAATTAAGAGAAGCGGTCTCTTGCGGCTGATTTTTCCAAAATATTATAATATGCCTGTTCTGGCTGAAATTTTTGGCCAGATACCCGGCGTACGATCGGCTGAGCCAAATTATTATGGTTCTCCGGGAATTTGTGATGCAGATATTTCGCTGGCAATCATCGATAATTTGTACAAATTTCTCTTTACACGGAGCGGTTCGTGTGGCTATTATTTCTGGGAAGTTCATGTTATTGATGATAGTGCCAAGCTTGTCGCAGAAGGGCATACCCCTAATTAACGCCACACCTATCAACAAAAAGCTGGACATTTCAATAATTCTGTTCGGCAACATTTGATTTTTGCTTATCAAATCGTAAATGGCTAAATGTTCGTGCTCAATATGGGATTTAATGAAATGATGAAAAAATTAATTCAGCTCACCGCATTTCTTTTGTTGTGTTCGGCTTTCTTTATTCATGCTGGCGAATGGGATAAAAATATTACCAAAGGTTTTGAGGCTATCCAGCCGATGGAGGTATATAATTTCTGTAAAAAGATTGCTGCTGCAGAATTTGCCGGGCGTTTGACAGGCCATGTTGGATATACCCGCGCGGCTCAATGGGCGGCAGAAGAATTTGCCGCCTGGAGGCTGAAAGCAATCAATGCCACTGAAGGCTTTCTCCAGCCATTTCCGAGTCCGTACACAATAATTGATAAAGCGGAAATGTCTATTTCGCTCCCCCAAAAAACAGGGCAAACCGAGCAGCCTGAAGAAATCAGGCTGGAGCCAGGAACTGATTTTTTGCCGCTGCTATTTTCAGATAGTGGCGATCACATCGCAGCAGCAGTTTTTGCCGGCTGGGGAATTTGCGCACCAGAATTAGGTTACGATGATTATGTTGGCATTGATGTGGCAGGAAAATTTGTCCTCTGTTTTCGCGGTGTTCCCGATGGAGATGAGCCTGGCTTTGAGCAGTATGATGAACATCGTCAGCGCATGAAAACAGCGAAAGAAAGAGGTGCGTTAGGCATTTTTTATATTTATCCGGAACCAATAGCCATGCCCAATGGCGACTGGATTGAAGGATTTGCTCCGGCTGTCATTAGCGAGAAAATTGCTGATCGGGTATTGGAAGAAAAAAAAATAAAAACCGCCGATTTGAAAAGCGATCTGCAAACCTACAGAAAGCCGCTTTCCTTTCCACTCAATTCAACTATTAACTACCGAGTGGTGTCTCAGCATTTTCCGCACGCTATTGGTTATAACGTGGTGGGAATTATTACTGGGTCAGACGCGACCTTGAAAAATGAATGTGTGGTCATAGGCGGGCATTTTGACCATTGCGGCGAGCATTTAAGTATGCTGTTCGGTGGCGCCAATGATAATGGCAGCGGCAGCGCAGTTGTTTTGGCGTTAGCACAAGCTTTTTCAAAACTGGCAAAAAAGCCAAAGCGATCATTGGTGTTTGTGCTTTTTGGTGGTGAAGAAATGGGTTTACTTGGTTCAAAATATTTTGTTAATCATGTGCCGCCTCAGTTCGATAAGATCGATGCAATGTTTAATTTTGACATGGTCGGCGAAGGAGATGGCGCTAGTTGTGGCTACAGCGCTTCCTCTGCTGAGATGAAGCAAACTATCGAAAAGGCAGATGCCCAGATTCACGCAGTGCGCAATAAGTGGGAAATAAAACAGATTGGAGTTCGTTCTTCAGATTTTGCGCCGTTTTTTTTACAAGGAGCAACCTGTGCGGCATTTTTCTCTAACGGACCCCATCTTCACTATCATAAAACTGGCGATACAATTTATCGCATTAATCCTGATGTGCTGGCAGATATTGCCCGGCTGGCCTTTTGTTGTGCGCTCGACTGGGCAAATCGATAATTTGGTCAATAGGGAAGAAGACGGTTAGTAAAGGTGGCGCAAAACAAATGGCAGTTAGCAAAGGACATTTACCCTGGCGGGTTTTGGCTTTTTGAAGATTGAACCCCGATAATGAGCATAAATCATCTGACAGTCATGTCATCAATTTCGGATAAGCGGTTGTACCTAAAAATCGATTGGAGATAAACCTGATGAGACAGAACAACACCGGCAAAACTTGTTTGACAATGCTATTAATCCTATTTATTTGCCCTGCTTTTGCTCAAGGCCTCGTGATTGGCGGGAAAGTAATTGATAATATAATCCGACAAGGGTTGCCTGAGGCAACAATTTATGTGACCAATCTGAACAGTTTTTCGACTGATTCATTGGTTACTAATTCTTCTGGTTGCTGGGAATTTGAATTATTGCCCACAGGAATTAAGGAATTGCCTCCTGCGCCGATACAATTCACTGTGTCTCAAAATTATCCCAATCCCTTTAATCCATCGACAAAGATAAATTTCGTCATTCCCGAAGCGAGCGCAGTGACGGTGACTGTTTTCAACTCCCTCGGTCAAGTAGTGGATAAGCAGGAAAAATTTTTGCCGGCCGGAATCCATTCGATTTTGTGGACCAGCAAGGGGAGCGCTGGTGTCTATTTTTTTAATGCAAGAAGTAAATTTGGTTCAATCACTAAAAAAATGACTCAGCTCGATGGCGGCAGTGGCGCTGGCTTATCGGGTTTTCAAGCAGGTGAGCAACCGGATCAGCTCTTAAAAACCGGAACGACCATTCCTGTCCGCATGATAACGATCAAATTCGGTTATGTGCCCGATACTTTTAAGACTGAGGTACAGGGCGGCGAATATTTTGAACGTTTCATGGAAACTATTCATTCGGCAAGTTTGTTAGCCGATTTGCACAATGACATTTTGGAAAAGATGATTGAGGATCCCAGTTATCACCTATCAGATTTTCATCATTACAATCACACCGACATCCCTCGCCTTATCCTCGGAGGCGTGGATTTGCAGATGTTTGTCGTCTGGGTAGATCCATCTTCGCATCTGCAAAACAGTTTTTTTTATGCTCAACAAATGATTAATCTGTTTAAAACGGAAGTGTCGTTCAATACTGAGCACATTGGACAAGCCTATACTGCAAAGGAAGCTTATTTGAAAATCAAAGAGAAAAAAATTGCCGGCGTCATTGGCGTGGAAGGAGGACATGCTATCGAAAATGAATTGACAAAATTAATAACGCTGTATGAAGAAGGAATGCGCTATTTGACCATTACCTGGAATAATAGCCTTGACTGGGCGGTTTCGGCGCAAGATCAGCGGTCGGCGACAGTCGGTTTGAGCGAATTTGGGAAAAAAGTCATCCGTACGCTTGATTCGTTGGGCGTCATTATTGATGTATCTCACGTAGGCATAAAAACGATTGAGGACATTCTGGCAACAACAAAGAATCCCATCATCGCCTCCCATTCGGGAGTGCGCAGCCTGCGTAATCACTATCGGAATCTTTATGATAGCCAGATCGTTGCCATTGCCAATTCTGGTGGGGTAATTGGCGTTGTTTTTTATCCGCCCTTTTTATCAACAACTGGCTGGGCTGATATTAAAAAGGTCGCCGAACACATCGATTACATTGTGAACCTGGTGGGAATCGATTATGCCGCTGTTGGTTCGGACTTTGATGGCATAGGTAATAATACTGTTGATGGATTAGAAGATGTTTCCAAATTTCCGAATTTGACAGTGGAGCTATTGCGGCGAGGGTATTCTCGTGCTGATATCGAAAAAATAAATGGCGGAAATTTTATGCGGGTGTTTCAGCAAGTTTGTGGTGATTGATAAAGCAATTTTTGCTTGATTAAATTTTGGATGAAAGCTATGCGAAAAACTGGATTGGTTTATCATGATGATTATCTGCTGCACGATACTGGCGTTTATCATCCCGAACGGCCAGCTCGCCTGAAGCGCATCATAGATAAATTGCACACCAGCGGACAATGGGATCAATTACAGTTAATTATGCCTAAACCAGCAGATGTCAAATGGATTGGAATAGTTCATTCTAACGAATATATAAATTTTGTCCAACGAGAATGCGGTGCCACAGTAGCGCAGCTTGATGCTGACACTGCGATATGTAAAGATTCCTTTCGTATTGCCTTATTGGCAGTAGGTGGTTGCTTGGGAGCGGCTGATGCTATAATGAAAGGCGAAGTGATAAATGCCTTTTGCGCTGTTCGTCCGCCGGGTCATCATGCAGAAAAAAGTCGGGCCATGGGGTTTTGTCTTTTTAACAATGTTGCCATCACGGCAAAATATATTCAGCAAAATTATGGCTTGGAAAAAATATTGATCATCGATTGGGATGTGCATCACGGCAATGGTACTCAACATGCCTTTTATGAAGATGCCAGCGTTTTTTATTTCAGCACCCATCAATCACCGCATTATCCAGGGACGGGTCTGTCGTACGAAACAGGGAAGGGAAAGGGGGAGGGCTTTAATCTGAATGTTCCACTACCGGCTGGAAGTGGTGATAAAGAGTATGCTGAAGTTTTCCATGATAAATTGATACCAGCGGCAGAAAAATTTAAGCCTGATTTTATCTTAATTTCTGCTGGTTTTGATGCCCATCGTGATGATCCGCTGGCTGGCATGTTAATGACTGAAGCTGGTTTTGCGCATTTGACAGAAATGGTGACCGATTTAGCTGAAAAATTTTGCGCCGGGAAAATCATCTCTGTTCTCGAAGGAGGCTATCATTTAGAAAAGCTAGCTGTCAGCGTGGCAGCGCATATTGATATTTTGCAAAAAGGATGCGGTCATGAGAAATCTGATTAAGGCGTTTGTGTTGCTTTTTCTATTTTTTGCTTGCGGCAAAAGCAGCAATGGCAATCATTTTCAGAAGGAGACACTTGCCAGTCAGGAAACCTATGCAGCGAGACGTTATGAAATGGTGCACCTGCAAATTCAGCAACGAGGCGTAAAAGATAGTCTGGTTTTGGCAGCGATGAGAAAAGTCCCACGCCATGAGTTTGTTTCTGAAACGATGAAAAACTTAGCTTACTCTGATCAGCCTTTACCTATTGGTGAAAATCAAACGATTTCACAGCCCTATATTGTCGCATTTATGACCGAATGTCTGGGCTTGAAGGGAGGAGAAAAAGTGCTGGAAATTGGCACCGGATCAGGCTACCAAGCAGCGGTACTGGCAGAAATTGTCAAACAGGTGTATTCCATCGAAATTATTGCTTCATTAGGATTGGCAGCGGATAAGAAATTAAAAAGTTTGGGCTATCATAATATTCAGGTGAAAATTGGCGATGGCTACTTGGGCTGGCCAGAGCAGGCGCCATTTGACGGAATTATTGTGACCGCTGCTCCTGATCATATCCCGCAACCTTTAGTCGACCAGCTAAAAATCGGAGGGAAAATGATCATCCCGGTTGGCGATTATTTTCAGGAATTGATACAAGTAACAAAAAAGGCTGATGGGTCGATAAAGAAAAAATCCGTTTTGCCTGTTGTTTTTGTACCCATGACCGGCAAGGCGCAAAAAAAATAATTCTTTGCATCTTGGTTTTTTAGAATTTGGCAGTTGAAACATAAAAAAAAAATCTTCGTTATTAACAACCAAATCTTCGATCTGAAACCCACAAATAAGTGATAAAGGAAAAATTATGCAGTTCAAGAAAGAGGATATCAATCAGGCGACAAGCGAAATCAGAAAGCTGTACCGTTCAAAAATCGATCGAATTTTTGCAGGCGTTTGCGGCGGTTTAGCCGAATATTTCAATGTTGATGTGACTATTGTTCGGGCGATTACACTTGTTTTGTTTTTCTTCAAAGGGATCGGCTTATTTTCCTATTTGATCTGTTTAATCGTCATGAAGGAGAATCCACATCAAAACGCTGCCGACCGGAAGAAACAGCAAAATACGGCACTGTATTGGGGCATCGGTTTAATCATGCTTGGCTTGTCACTGCTTCCCCATTGGCGCTGGCGTTATTGGACGTTGAATCCCTTTGATTGGGATTGGTTCGATTTTTGGTTTTTGGATTGGGACATATTCTGGCCCGTGTTAATAATACTTTTTGGCATTTTGTATTTATTTCATGTCCTTAGGCAGGGAGAAGAAGACAAAACTACTGACAAAGAAGCAGCGAAAATCTATCGTTCCCGAACGGAAAAAGTAATCGGTGGTGTTTGCGGTGGAATAGCGGCTCACCTAAAAGTCGATCCGGCAATAGTTCGCTTTGGTTGGATAGTGTTTTCCATCGCCACAAAATTGATGGTAGGTATTTTTATTTATATTTTATGTCTAATCGTTTTTAAAGAGCAACCATTGATAGCAGAAGCAGAAGAATCAGTAAAACCAACTCCATCGGTAATTGCGCCGGCAAAACGACCGAAAAGAGTCAAAACAATGAAAGATAAAGACGATTCTGAATAAGGG
>CAZNDR010000003.1:0-28888 GCA_964571835.1 uncultured Cytophagia bacterium
AGAACTTAATTCTTTTCCCATTTCTACTTGACAATGTCAGTAAGGTAATTTATATTAGCAGCGATAATAAGATTTCTGCTTTGTAAGAATAATGGTGATATCTCAATGCCTGACACACCTGGTCTGTTAATTATAAATTTGCTTTAGCTTAGAATTTTTTCTGGCATGTCATCAAAATATTTCCAGTTTATTGTGTTGTGTTTCGGGTAGCTTTCAAATTACCATTTTAAAAATCATGTTACTTTTTGTCAATGGCTTACATCTGTGCTTTCTTGCAGTTTATTTATAAATCGCGGCCCATGTACATTGTCACTCCTTCGCCACTGATCATCTTGTGAGGTTTCACCTCAAAATTATCTGTGAAAAAAAATCAGCGGCTGACGTACAAGGGATTTAAAAGCAAGAAAAGGGTTAATCAAAATATGGATGAAATTGCTCTCAAAGAAGTAGCCTTATATATCGAAAATGCAAATGAAGCATTAAGCGTAGCACAACTTAATTTGGATAATGATTTCTATGCCGCCGCGATCAACCGGGCATATTATGCAATTTTCTATGCTGCAAACGCGTTATTATCTACCAAGAAATTAGCACGAAGCAAACACAGTGGAGTATTATCAGCATTCCGGCAGCATTTCATAAGGACCGGGCTGCTGTCAGTGGAGTTGAGTGAAATTTATGGATAAGTGATGGATGACAGACAGGAAGGAGATTATGAAATCATAACCGCGACTTCAAAGGAAGATGCTGAGATTGATCTTGTTCAGGAACGCCATTTTGTGGATGAGGTGAAATTATGGTTACGGAAGGGAAATTGGTTATGAAAAAGGTAAGATTAACGATCCAAGATCGACAGGCGTTACAAGAATTGGTTGCGTATTTGCAAAAAACGATTCCTAACAAAATAGAGATATTAGCATTGTTTGGTTCAAAAGCACAAGGGGATAGCAAGCAAGAATCTGATATTGACGTATTGGTCATTCTGTCGCGAGAAGACCGTGAACTAAGACGGGAAATTCTCAAGCAGGCTGCTCGTTTTTCGTTAGAATATGATGTACTGCTCAGTCCACGTGTAATTGGGGCAGAAAGGTGGGAAAAAATGCGCGGCTTTTCACTATACCAAAATGTTCAACGAAATGCAGCTTGCTTAGATATTTTAGGAAACGAACTCACTTTAGAGACTGTGTGAATAGCGATCAATGATGGGCGAAACCTAATCCTTGCTGCACTGGACGCAAGAGCTGTGGTTGAGAGGGTTGTTTCAATGCCTTCTCGAAGTTCTACAGTCATTTGTTGTTCAGGTGCTACTAAACCCTTGCGCCAGTGAGCATGCCATTATGCCGGAAGATAATCCATGCTTGTGATAGTATTCATTTTATTTTTATGGGACAAGAAATTTGAAAATAACGGATATTATTTGGAAGGAACAATTTGTCGAAAAACTAGAAATTAAGCATAATATAACCATTTATGAGGCAGAAGAAGTTCTCCTCGCTAAGCCATTAGTTCGTAAAGTAGCCAAAGGACATGTGCATGGAGAAAATATTTACTCTGCTCAAGCACAAATCAACAATGGACGCTACTTGATTGTATTTTTTATAAGATAACAACATGATATTGCTTTGCCTATATCAGCACGTGAAATGACAATAACGGAAAGGAAATATTATGACAAACACAAACACTAAGATTGATCCTTTACCTGATGAATTTTCTTCAGAAGAAGAAGCTGGCGAATTCTGGGATACTCATAGCATAACAGATTACGAGGAATATTTGGAGCCAGTTGAATTCAAGGCAGACATAAAATGCCGTCATTTCCAGATTGAAGTGGATGAAGAAAGTTTTATAGCTTTGAGGTCCTATGCCAAGAAGCAGCAAAAACCAGACAAACAACTGGTTAGCGAAATTATTAAACATAAAGTTGCCTCTTAGAAAGTCCTATTGGATAGCATGACCAAAGATTCACGTCGAATGGCATCATTCAGTTGCCTTGCTGCAGTCAAGGTGTAAAAAATGATGTTAAGAAGATTTCCAAAAATTAATTTCAAAAAGAATTATCTGAATACTTGAATCGAGGAGATATACCGCGAGCGGGCATAAATTGAACATTTCAAGCTATGCTTTTCTCTCACGGAAATAAAATCCCACTGAATTGTTTTTATTAATGTTATTTCCGTAGGAGTTCCAAGTCTGTGGGAGAATTTTTATGTAATAAATGTTTAGAATATGACCATTTGTAGTATAGAACGTAACCAACTGAATTGTTAGAAGAAAAATATCGAGCTTAAAGGGAGTTATTTTTAGAAGCTGTAAGGCCAAAAGAAAAATATTCTAATTAGAGAGAAAAAGAGATCATAAATTTATTTTAAAAAAAGGATGGAAGCGAAGATCTTCCAAAAGAAAGGGCAGATTCTTGAGTTAATTATTTGCTTTTTTAGTGGTCACTTACATTTTTTTAAACTTACCTAAACTCTTAATTTCAGCGCTTGAGTGAATTAAGCTACTGGTTCTTTACTTTAAAAACAAAAACCATCTACGAAAATAAATCAGCCAAAAACAACCTCACAAGTATTAATCTTCTTTTTCCCAAATTCAACAGTCAGACTATTTTTTTCTGCTTTTATTTCCTCCCTTCTTTCCTCATTCATATTTGTCAGCCAGGCTTCTGTAATTTGAGAATAGGTTCGGATTTTGCCAACAATCTTTTTATTGGTTGGATTGAATAATCTCAACACTAACGTGTCGCGGTGTTCGCATTTTTTCAAAGCGCTTAGAACTATCTCTGTGGGTTGGATTTCCAAAAAAGAAATCTGCTTGGGCAAATCGCCTCCACCTTTTCCCGCCTGAGCTGCCTCCAGCGGCAAATTGAATTTTTCCACTTCTCGATAAACTTCACCCTGCTCCCAATTGCCTCGATGCGGGAAAATAGCGTAGCGCCACTCGTGTTCACCCAATTGCTGCGCCAGCTTCATCCAGGGATAAACATCCCATTGATCAATCACCGGCGACTGTTTAGCGGTAAAGCCTCTCAATAAGGTGATGCACAGTGTTCTCTCTTTATTATCAACCGCCTCAAATTCACGAATGCCATCGTTGAAAATCGCCAACCCAATTTTTCCGTCGCTCATGTCCACAAAACGATGCATGGGATATTGCGGATTCGGTTTACCATAATAAACATTATCCGGAGTGCGATTTATGGGCCGTTCTACTACATCAAAAGCCACCTCCGCCGCTGAATTAATAACTTTCAGATTTGTCGGAAAACAAACGCGCACTCGGTGCTGTTCGACCGTATTATTCATTTGCGTTTTCACCTCCAGCCAGCGTTGACCTTTTCTCAAGGTCACAATGGATTCGATCGGCAGATCTTTCCGTTCACTGCTGCGAAAATAATTTTCCTCCTTTCCCTCCAATCCAGCCGGTACCTTCAGCACATGCGTGATGCGATAACGGGACAGCAATTCACTCGTTTCGATGTGCTCAATAATCGCCAGTTTATTTTTGGTAGTAAACATTTCATCTTTCTCCGGCGCGATATGAATCCAGGGATGTCCGCTTTCACCGCTTTCTTCAAAATAATGTTGGTTTTCAAAAAGGTGCCTGCTCACTTTATCAAATATATTCAAGCTGCCATCAGCATTAATTTTAATTTTTAAATACTCGTTTTCCATTTCATTGCTGGCATTGTGCGCTGATAAAATAACGGGTAGTTTTTGCTGATCAGCTTTTTCTTTCTTGACAGCATAAGTTTTGTAGCCAAACGCCGGGATATCTTTAAATTCAACATGAAGTTTGATTCTTTGTGATCGCAATTGCAGGGAAATATCCTGCAAATTTCTCACCAATGTTCCGAACGGTTTGCGCTCAATTTCTACAAACGGAAGCGTTGCGCCGTTCACATCGCGCAGTGAAAATCCCTGGTAATTCGATTTTTCTGGCAAATCGACAAGCAGAGTAACCACTTCGCTACGGCGAAACGGGCTTGGATTAAAAACCGTGATAACCGATTCTTCTTGCTCGATATCATTGTTATAAATCTTTTTCTGAATAGCCGCCATGCCGCGGCGCATAACGCCCTGGGAAATAATGAGCGCCTGATCAAAACGATACATCATATCCTTTTCCATCTGATCGATACCGGCGCCGCAAATTGTATCGTGCGGATGATTCTGCAGCAGATATTTCCAGGCGCGATTGATTGCTGATTCCATATACTCACCGCCAGCTAACCAGCCCAAAGCAGAAAACGGTTCTGCCCAGCGCTGGATGGCTGTTTCCACTTCGGCATTTTTTCTGCGGATGCAAGTGCGACTGGAAATGACATCACCCATCAAATGGGTCCATTTGCCGGTGGCGCCCGGATTGCGGCTTTCACCTTTGATCAAATAGGGATCTGTCAGTTCTTTTTTCATTTCTTGCATAAAATTTTCCAATGAATCCTGGAAAATCTCATGTCCCCTTTCTTTTAAAATCGGTTCACAGGCAGCCACGAGATTTTTCTCTTCTGCATCAGGCGATGAGGTGTCAAATCCTTGCATACAAGCAATGTGGCTGGTGGAAAAATGTCGGCTTTCATCTTCAACTAATTTTTGCAATTGTGCTGGCAGAACTGCGGTGTTCCACTGTTTATCTTTTGGATCCAAAATATAGTAATGCGAATTTGGATGACTTTCCTGGCACAACCGAAACGGAAGCGCTCCACGATCCCAATCATACCACCACTCGTCGCGGCTCATGCCATAACGCGCCATGCGGTAGATATAAAAATAATAGCTAAAACGGGAGAGAGCACCAAAACGACAGCCTATCACACGCGAACCATCTGGTGACTCCATCACAAATTCAGCTTGTGGCGTATTAATGCCGCGATAAAAAATAATGGTATCAATATCAAATCCCTGATATATTTGTGGCATCTGGGAGGTCTGTCCGTAAGAAAAAGGCGTGTAGCCAATTTTGCTGACCTTGCCCCACTTGCCAGCAAGCCGATGTCCCACAACTAAATTCCGCACCAAAGATTCACCGTTGACGAGATATTCTTCCGGCAATGAATACCACGGACCTACCACCAGCCGACCTGAGGCAACGTGTTTTTTTACCAGCGATTCTTTTTCTGGTCGTAAATCCAGGTAATCTTCCACCGCGATGGTCTGTGAGTCGAGCAAAAAAGAATGAAATTCAGGATCGCTCTCCAGCAAGTCTAAAAGATCATCCATAAATTCTAATAACAGCAGTCGGGTTTCCTGAAACGGATAAACCCATTCTCTGTCCCAATGTGTATTGGAAATGACATGCAATTTGAGTTGTTTTTTCTCTCCGCTGTCCTCAGTCAACGTACTCTCCCTTTAATACAGTTTATAGACATGAACATCGAATGGCCGATAATTCTCTGTCAATTTCCCCCGATCCAGCACTAACGCTCTTCCTTCCAAAAGAACTTCAATATGACGATATTTTTCCAATCCACCTAAGGTAACCTTTATTGGATTTTTATCAACATTGGCAGTAATCAAAAAAAGATCTGCCCCATTTTGTTTTGCTAAAATTTCCACACCAGCGTCAACAGAATGTCCCACTTCATGATAAGTTTTCGTTATTTTCATCTTTAGATTTCTGGCTGCCAGCACAGTCTGCAGTAAGGCCAATTCAGATGCCACCTTTTTCAAATCAGACCAAAATGGTGAAGGCTGAGGTGTGTGTGCTATCCCCCAATATAAAATACCATTGCTGCCATGAATAATCGCATTATAGGCCATGAAGCGAGTCTCTTCAAATGTCGGATATTTTATCATCGTTGGATCACGATCCCCATCGTCGCGCAGCATTTCCCAGGCAAATCCCTGTAGCACCATAAACAGCGGTTTTCCGTTTCCAGTCACACGTCTCATTTTATCGACATACTCGCCTACCTGGCTGAGGTACGGATTTAGCAGGTCGCCTTGCAAGCCATCAGGGAAAAGAGCGTATTGTGGTCTAATACCATGAGGAATAACCGGGTAAATATCACAAGCGACAATATCACTGGCTGGATTGTAAATTTGCAAAGTGGAGATGAGATTGACTGGCGCGTGATTTACATAGACGAAATGTTGATCATCTTCTTTTTTGATGAGACGATGAGTCTCAATCAACAGTTCTGGGTCGAAACGGGGCTTAGCAGAATTCCAGATAAACGCTGGTTCATCAATGGTCTCCCAGCATAGCAGCGCCGGATGAGCTTTGAATTGGCGAATTTTATTTTTAATGATTTCACTGGTTTCGTCCGCGCGTTCTGAATTAATGGCTCCCAAACTAATCCACGCCCATAAATTATTTTGCTGAGCCAAATCAAGTTGTTCTTCATTTGCTGCTACATGGACATAGTTAAAACCTGCCTCCGATAATTCCTGAAAAGGCTGCTCGCTTTTGGGCAGATGGTAAGAACCGATAATGAAAGTTCTTTTTCCTTCCAGCACTAACATGCCATCATCATCGAAAGTGAATTTCTTTGGCACAGCAGAATTATGACTTTTGCACCAAAAAGAAAAAAACGCCAGCACTAAAATCAAAACTAATTTTGTTAATCGCACATCGACCATTTGCTTCTTATTCATTGATAAGAATTTCAATTTCGAGAAAGTACTGCACCGATGCGCCAGGCTCTAATATGACCAACGTGCCGCGCTGCCTTTCTGCTGCGCGACCCTCGACCAAACAATTGGCTGGTTCGATTCCCAAAGCATTAATCCCAGCACGTGGCATTTTCCATTGAATTAATTTAGGAAGGGTAGCTGCACTCCATGAAAGCCGAACCGCCAAAGGGATAGCTGGCTGCAAAGCAAAATTCGAATTTTTAATTATTACGCTTGCCATTTCAGTTTTAGTGCGGTCTGATTTTGTCATCATAAAATTTTCATGATAATAAACTCGTTCTTGATAGCCAACTTCTGGCTCCTGCCAGCGGTCAAAGCCTTCTAATGGCGTCTCGTTTTCTCGCGGTCGAACTTGTTTTGAAGGAAATAAAATCTGAGTGGATTTTGTCATCAGGGGAAAGCCAAAATTAAAATGGTACAAAATCATGTGCGGGCTATTTTCAAAACCGATGTTTTCCACTACATCTTCAATGAAAATCCGATTCTCGCCAAGCTTGCTTTTTATTTCTCGGGTCAGTCTCAAATTTTCACCAAAAATCCGGTTTTCTTCCACCACGCCTTTGATACGCATTTCTAATTCATCTGCCTGCCAATAACTTTCTGCTACTACTTGCCGGGCAGGAAGGTGATGAAGTCTACCGTGAAGTCCGAGCTCTTCATTCTTGTCGCTGCTTGGCGAGCCCACATTAGTGAGACCGCAGGTCATTAATAAACCGCCGGCGGCTGTGCGCAACCATTCACTGCCTCGTGGATCATAAAAAGCCGGATGGATTTCGCCGTTAACAGATTGCCAGCTAATAGGCACACCAAAAAACTCAGCCAGCGAAATGTCCAGCCCATGAAAGGCATTCACCCAATAGGAAAGGCCACTGCCAGTTCTTACCTGAATTAGTTCGATGCCGGCTTCTGGTCCTTCATTGAGGCAATATTTTCGCACTCCGCCCAGCGCATCGATTCTACCAACACGCGCCTCCAATTCACGACGAGTCCAGGTTTTTCCATATAACAACATAGTAAGCCTCAATCATCCTTTTATTAATTTTCCTGCCCTAAATTAATCTGACACAAAAATTATCCTGTCAAGTCTTTCAATTTCCAATACAGATGATGCAGCAGCACACGATTATCGAGCGACACATATTCCACCGTCCCTCCCATTCGGTAAAATGATTTAAGAAAGCGTAAATAATAATCCGGCGAACTTTTTGGCGGCTCCCCTTTATTCCAATCCCAGACCGACTCCTGCAAATCATCAATGACAATGTAAAAATCGTGCACTTTTTGCCCGGTTTGCAGACGAATATTATTTGCAAAGGAGACAGCTTTTTCAAAAACCTGCGGCGCCATGATCGCAGAACCAACGGAGAGAAAAACGCCGTGCGATAAATTGTTCACCGCCTTGACAAAAATTTTAAAGTCAATGTGTGCACCTCTTCCCAGCGCCGCGCCATTGGCATACGGATTATTGTAAATAATATCATAACCTATACCTGGATGGACCGTAATGGGCGTTTGGCTACGAAAAGCATTGCCGAAGATCGAATATTTTTTAAAGGGATGGCTAACTGTCAGCCATCCCGGCTGAATTTCAAATTTTTTCATCGTTTCCAACAATTCAAGCTTTGCCTGAATGAGCGGATCATGTTCATCCAAATTTTTTGAAATATCGCCTTTCAAATCTTCCAAGAAAGGAAATTGCAGTCCATCATTGGCGATCAACGCACCCACCGATTCGCCATAGCCCATGCCGCTGATTGCGCCCACCTGCACCGCCAGGTTGATAAATTTTCCAGTTTCTTCCCATGTGCCAAACGTGCCGGTAGCCACATTTGCCCGGACATCTTCTTCCGAACAGCCTTGAAAGGCAAACTCCCAATCGTGAATGCCTCCAGCACCTTGCGTTGCCAGGTGTGTCAGCCAGCCCTGTTCCATCATTTTGATGATGATGCCAGCCCCGCCATTTTTCACCAGATGCGCTCCAAAGGTGAGCATAATAGCAGCGCCTTTCTTTTGTGCGCTGATGATTCGCCTGGCAATTTCTTCAATAACACTATTGCCTGTCGAGTCAATCGCTGGCGGTGATGATTCTGGATTGATGACGATATCTTCAATTGTGCTCTTGCTTTTTCTTGAAGCCAACGAAAATACTTTCAATTTCTCGGCGTCAATTTGTGGATAAGGCATGAACGAGTTCCTTTCTTCGACTGAATAAAAACCATTCCTTGGCTATTAACAAAAAGAAAAATTCAGTCGATTTTTTGTTTGTTTTTTTATCGTTGAGACGAGGCTTCTAATTTTCACTTTGTTTAGAAAAATGCCTGTACAAACGATAAGCAATATAAAATGAAAAAAGAAACACAGCCGCTGGGATGACATATCCCCAGATCGGATGACCTATTCTGGGTAATTGCTGTAAAATAATGGCTATCATTTTGCTCCTTAAATGCATTATAGGCAAAAAATCAAAGTGACAAATTTAAGTATTGGCAATTTATTTTTTCTTTTTAGCTTTTATATTTTTATTATAATAAAGCCAGGCAAAGACTAGACCGGCGAGAGAGAAAAGATAGGAAATGGTCATGCCGATAACAACCGCCAATCCTTGTTTCATTTGCGTTCCTCCCAGCGTTGAATGTCTTCCAATTCATCGAGGTATGACTTTTGTTTTTTTTCATAATCGGTGGAGATGGCATTTAATTTCGGATTCATTACCCAAAACATCATAACGGCACAAGCCACGCCGATTACCAATAAGATAAATCCGATTGGCAATAAAAAAAAGACCATCGCCAAACCCATAGTGATAAAAATATAGCTCAACGGCGACAACACAATCGCAATCCAATCCTCTTTCGTCCATTCATCAGCTTCTTGAGCTGTCCAATTTCTTTTAATAAAAGCCATGCTAAACCTCCTTCCACTTTTCTGCCGTTATTCGGTCAAGTTCATCCATCGTCTGAATTAAGCCGCGCTGCTCAGCTTCGCGCCTTACCGGCCCCCAAAAACCAATGGGACGAGTCTGCGCGTAAACTTTGACCAGACGATCCATATCATCCGGCTTAGTTAACAGAGTGACGGGAATGTAAACCAGCGCCACCAGAACAATCAAAAGCCAGAATTGAAGGTAATCGGGCAAATCAGGAATTAAATCATAGGCAGGCAAAATCCACACCACCAACCAGCAGACACCAAGATTTGCCACCCAGGCGGAAAGATAACCCCAGGCATTGAAGCGCCACCAAATTACCTGCAGAATGTTAGGCAACCAGGTGCCGGCAATCATCAACCATAAAGCAAATAATAACCATTTGGTCACGTCCTGCCCGATCATTAAACCAAAAAAGAATGAGCCAATTAACACGACAACCGTCATCACACGACCAACCCAGACGATCTTTTTTTCGCTCGCTTGGGGATTGATGTAATGGTGGTAGAGATCGCGTGTCGCGTACATAGATCCTAAATTTAAAATACTGCCGATTGAAGAAATATGAATGGCGATGATGGCGGCAAAGAAAAATCCGACCATACCAACTGGCAAAGTCTCGAAACCAACTCTGAACCAGGCGAGTTGATATTGCGATTGATCTGTCAAATTGGGAACAAGAACCACAAAAGCTAACACCGCCACCGCCCAAATTGAATTACGCACTAATACAGCAGCCGTTCCCCACCAGATACTGTAAGAGGCATCTTTCACGTTTTTCGCTGATTGAATGCGCTGCGCTTCGACGAACCAATCAAAATGAGTAGCCATGCCAAAGCCACCAAGAAATGGTACTGCAACCATTGTCAACAACCACAGCAATGGAAATTCGCCGGAGGTGATGCCAGTAATATGAAATGGATTAAGCATCCAAGTTTTGCCGAGTGTTTGTAGTTTCGCGACAATCACTGAAGGTCCGCCTGCAGCAAGCGCAGCCCAGATGGAAACGATCACAATCATAAAAAACATGGTTATCCCCTGCTGTACGTCGGCAATCACCACGCCCCAAAAGCCTGCAGCAATCACGTACAGGCAACACAGAGTGGAAAAGCTGACCAAGCCCCACCACAGCGGCCAACCAAACGCATAATGGCACACATTGCCCATGGCAATGCCAACCCATCCGGCAATGAACATGCTCAATGCCACCTGCCAACCAGCCAACCAACCGCGCATCAATTCTGCACCCAGACCGCTAAAACGCAGCGTTTGCCATTCTGCCTGCGTGCCGGCTAACGATCGGCGAAATATTCGAGTAGACACCCACGCGCTAATGGCGCACCAGCCGGCAAAAAGCGAATACCACATTCCCCGCAAGCCGCCAGCATAAACCCATCCTGAAAACCACATGGGAGTATCGGTCGCTGTGTGAGTCGCAAAATTGGAAGTGCCAGGAATCCACCAGGGCAGGCCTCGTCCGGCAAGAAAGAAGTCAGAACCTGAACGTTTACCTAATCTGTAAAAAATCGCCCCGGCTCCGATCATAAGAATAAGGTAAGCAAAAGTCCAAAAGTAGTCTAGTGCAGCAAATTTTACCATTCAGTTCCCTCCTCTGATCAAAAGCATCAAAATTATCTTCTTAGCTAACTTTTGAAAGCAGCCAGCTATTTATTTCCCAACATGGCGACGACGAAGCAAAAGAGAAAGTGAAATGAATCATTTTTGTTTTCGCGCCATAACATTCCCTTTTCGCTTTATCAACTAACGTAACGAGGTGAAGCACCCGCTTTTAAAATTTCTTTTGCATTAGCGGTGCCGGTCCGACCGATTTTTTTGATTGTCACAGAAGCGACCAGATTTCCTATTTGCGCTGCCTCTACCAAATCCGCTCCGGTCGCCAGTGCAGCTGCCATCCCTGCCAGCAGACTATCGCCTGCGCCAACAGTATCAATTTTGCCAGTAACTTTAATGCCGGGAATTTCAATTATCTGCTCATTTTGGCAGATAATGCAACCTTTTGCGCCTCGGGTCACGATCACTGGCTTATTATTTAGTTGGGAATAAACGCTCGCTGCCGCATCCATCGCTTCGTTTCTGCCAATTGGTTCTTGCCCACCAACTGGTCTGCCGCACATTTTCAACGCCTCCCGATCGTTAATTTTTAACCAGGCATCATTATATTTATTTTGAACATGTCTGCCGTCATAAATAAAAATTAAATCAGAATTTTCCTTCACCAGTTTTGCTAATTTCTGCTGACAATATTTGGTATGAATGCCGCTAATTACCTGCTGATTAATAATAACCACATTAAATTGCCTCATTTTTTTTTCGAAACGGCATAGCAGATCGTCAGCCATCACATTAGGCAACGCGTTAAAATTGCCCATATCGATGCGCGGCAGTTCCTCTTCATCGACATAAGGTTTGCAGTAGGCAAGCGTTTGCCATGCCTCCGTTTTGCTAATCAGCATATTGTCGGTTTTGGCAATTTCACTCAGCAGGGAAAACATTTTTTTCCCAAACGGATCGTCTCCGATAACTCCAAAAGCATCGATCTCTCTCACGCCCATATCTTTTAGATTAGCCACGACATTTCCGGCACCGCCCAAAGAATAGCGCTGTTCTTTTACTGGCTGCGTCATTTTGTTGGTTTCGACAGATAATTCGCTAGCGCGCAGATCCAGAATCCAATAGACATCGAGACAGAAATCACCGATAACAGCGATGGTCACGTCCTTGAAACTGTGAAGAATTTCCTGCAGACGCTTTTTGGAGAGCTGGGCAAATCGTTTCTGTTTGAGAGGCATGTTTTACCCGTTAAATTGTTAGCTTTATTTTTTGTTTATTCAATTTCAAAAATTGCAAGCGCTATCTGATATAAGCACATAGATTTATCAAAACGAAAATCTACCTGCTTCATTTTTGAATATTTTTTTCCGGCTAAGGCTCAACGCCCAAAATAAGCAATTAGCAATTCTTCTCCAATAAGATGAGACTTAAATTTCTAAAATGAATTTAAGAAATTTTAGCTTAACATCTGATTTTCAAATTGATCAGGAGTGCGATGCCTTTTTGCATCGCAGCATCGCATAAAAGCGATGCGCCCCATGTAAATAATTTGTTGTCATCAAGAAATTATTTTCATTTTTGATTATTAGATGAGAATATTTTTTTTGGCTATCTTCAACATTTGGCCCCTTTATCAAAATCAGTTAACCACTCCTCCGGAATTATAGCAACCTTATCTGTGAGTGATGGCTTATGAATGGGCTTGGTTATTGGCCTGATTTTTAAGGTGCCAGCATACAACTGTTCAATTCTGCTCTTTGTTAAAGCGACATATTTTTCTTCCTTTTCAATACCTCTGACATTCCCTTTGTTTATTATTGCTGCCAACAAGGTTGATCCTGAACCAGCGTAAGGATCGAATACCGAACTATCTTCATTTGTCAATGTTCAGATGCATCTTTCAACCAATTCAATAGGAAACTGACAAGGATATTCAGTTTTTTCAGGGGGGTTGGATTTAACATTCGGGATGTCTCACAATTCGTTTTCCCAATCGCTAACGACAATTTCCCAAATAACAGAAGGATTTTTTCCAAAAGGATTTCCCGATAATTGTCCTTTGTTAGGCCCTTTAAAATGTCTTTTGCCAGAATATTTATGAGGAATTCTTACCTTATCTAAATTAAAAATGTAATTTTCCGTTTTAATAAACCAGAGAATAGTCTCATATCGACCTAAGAATCGCTTCGAGGCATGCAGTCCATGCCCCAAATGCCTAACTATCCTGTTTCTCAATTTTAATTGATGTTCTTTAAATATTTGGTAGTCAAAAATATCAAGCGGGAAAACATCTCCCTTCTTCACAAAATTTCCAACCTACCAGCAAATGCTTCCTTTTTTTGATATAACTCGTATTAGCTGGTCAATGATTTCGTGCTGCTGCTCCAGGTATTTTTCAATTGATTGTTTTGTCTCGCATTCTTTGCCAATATGGTCGGGCGGCGAGGTAATGATCAAATCATATTTGTCGCTCTCAAAATTCAATAAATTCTCCCGAGCATCGCCCAAAATAAGCTCATATTCTGATTGATAGTCGTTGAATAAATTTGACGACCAATCATTCATTTATAAAGCCTAATATTTCTTTGCTCTATCAAATTAAGCTCAAATCGCTTACGGCACCAAGCTAATCTAAAATCAAAAAACTCTGACATCAATTTAGCCAAATTATTTTCCATTTGCAAATAAATAATTTATCAATTTTTCTCCTTCAGCAAAGTCAGGAATTAGAATATCGCAATTGGCTTTCAGCAAGCGCTTCACCTTTGCTTCATTCCATCCCTGACCCTTGACTTCATCAGAAGCAACACCAACCGCAATAGCGCCATTCTCCTTCGCATTGCGGATTTCCACGGGGCCGTCTCCGAAAACTACCAATTCCGAGCCGTGCAAATTAAATTTTTTCAAAATCTCTTTCATCACTTTGTCTTTTGAATATTCTTCAATAGTGCCGATGGCTCCAAAAATGCCACCCTGAAAATACTGAGCTGCAGTTACTTTTTCCGACTCATGGCGCACATCAAGGCGATCAGTGCCGCTGGCTAAATACATGATAACATCGCGCTCAAACAATTGCCGACAAAAATCAAGTGATCCTTTCAAAGTAAAATCTGCCAATGTTTTTTTGCCAGAGGCTAATTCCTTGAGGCGCTCATTTACTGGCACCATCAGACGATCATTGTAAATTTTTTTATAGCCCCACGCATCCAAAATCTTTTCTTTGGGAACCAAATTAAATTCTTTCACCATTTTCACCAGTCCTTCCATTTGAATAATGGTCTGGACGCCAGTCGTCTCATCAATAAATCGCTTAACTCTTTCGACGACTTCTTTGGTTGGCGAGGTATCACCACAGATGCTTTCAATCATCACTGGCTCCATAATTCGTTCCCAACCTTCGCGCAACAAAGAAATCGTTCCGTCAAAATCAAAGATGGCGTGCTTAATTCTTCCCCGTTCAAAATTATCCTTATAAATTCTTATATCAGTTCCAGATAAATTAAACATTCATCCTCCAGTTAATAATTATTTGAGTTCAATTGTATAAATCTTTTTTTTCTTCATGAGCAGGTTAATTTCATCCTTGGCTATTTTAAAACTCTCCTTCTCTATCGGTTCTTCATTTAAATTGAGCAATCGCACTCTTTTGGCGGGAAAAGTCAGTTTGATCTTAGCCTCAATATCTCTTATGGTCGGATTAAAAACGCGCCAAATAAGACTATCGCTTTTTTCAGCCTTTTTTAATGTGCTCATTATCAAATTGTCCGGCTTCAGATCAAGAAAGCTGTTAGCTTTTGGCAAGTGTCCTTCGTGTGGTCCAGCTTGCGCTAATTCTAAGGGCACATTAAAAAGTTCAGCCTGTTGAAAAACGTTACCTTCGTCCCAATTGCCAACATGTGGATAAATTAAATAACGAAATTCGTGCTCACCTGGCGCTTGCGACAGTTTCATTTCCGGATGGCGTTCCCAGCGCCAGGCAACAGTAGTCAACGCCACTTCAAAAGCGCGCAGCAGCGTTAGGCCGATTGTCCTGGTCTGATCTTCGCTGACTTCGTATTCGCGCAAGCCGTCATTGACAACTGCCAATCCGCGCACTCCGTCACTTACGTCGACAAAACGCTGGTGAGGGTGAGTTGGATTCCAGGTATTGCGCCAGCGACTTTCAGCTCCCCGCTCAATTGGTCTTTCGACCACATCAAACGGCACCTCAGCGCAGGAATGGGTTGCCAATAAATTGGTCGGAAACATCACTCGCAACCGGTGATCGGCACAATTATTATTAAACGTCGTTTTTACCTCCAATCCTTGTGAGCCCTTTCGCAAAATAAGTTCAGACTTAATGATCAGGTCATTAACTTCCTCGCTGCGCATAGCGGCATCACCTTCAGCATCAAGACGGCTCACATAATCTCCGCTGCCTTCGTTCAATCTCGCCGGAATTTTTAAAGTATGGGTGATGAGAAAACTGGCTATCAATGGCCCCGCTTCCAATTGCTCGATTTGAGGAGAAGAATGAATGGTTGTCAAAATGCGGTCTTTGGCTGGCGGAATATGTCGCCAGGCGTGTCCAGCCTCTCCTCCATCTTCAAAATAATGAAGTCCTTGAAACAGATGATCCGACTGTTTATGCAAAATATCAATGGTTCCGTTCGCCTTGATAGCTATTCTCAGATATTCGTTTTCCATTATATTCGGCGCAACCATGAGCGAAGTATCTGATCTGAGAACATCGTCTGCTGGCTTGATGATAATAGTCGAGTATCCCAGCGCTGGCACCTTTTTAACCAGCAAATGAAGATGAATCCGCAAGACTTTCATTTGCATAGTAGCATCGCCTAGGTGACGAACAACCGGTGTGTAATCGTAGCGGCACACTTCTTGAAATTCCACTGGCTCATAAGACACAGCGTCCCACAGTCCATACTGCTTAAAACCAGGCAGATCGAGAATGGCGCTGATAACTTCAGTCCTTGGATAAGGCGAGGCATTAAAAATAGTAAGCAGGACATGCCCTGGTTCCACATCGCTATTGTTTATCTGCTTTTGAATAGCCTGTAACGCGCGCCGCTTCACGCCAACTGCAATATTAGCGCTTTGGTCAAGTCGGTACGACATATCTGTTTCGATCTGATCGATACCGGTTCCAGCAATGCTGTCGTGGGGATGACATTGCAGCAAATAGCGCCAGCTTTTTTCGAGCAACTTGGTTGGATATTCTATGCCTGTCACATTCGCAAGGGCAGCGAACGGTTCTGCTTTGCGCTGTAATTCCAGTTCAGCTTGGGCATTTTTTCTTTTTAGCCGCGTACGCGCCGAAGTAACATCGCCGTAGAGATGCACTCGAGTGCCCAACAATCGTGGGGTTCGGCGTTCGCCTTTGAGAACAACTAATTCATCTTCAGCTGCTGCCCAGCGCGTCGCTTCGATCCAATCTGGCAGACTGCTATGGAAAATTTTTCCCTGCTTCAATACCTTGGTTGATTCTTCAATTGTCTTCAACTCAAATTCATCAGGCTGTGTGCTGTCCATGCCTAACATGCAGGCAATATTCGATGTTGTGGCGTGCTCTTTCTCCGCCTCGATGAATTGCTCAAATAAATCTGGAAGCTGCTCCTTAAAAAAGTGCTTTATCGGATCAAGCAAATAATAATGCTGCTGATAATTTCGCTTTTCACATAGATGAAAAGGCAAGCCGCCCTCTTCCCAATGGTAATCCCGTTCCAGTAATTTTTTGCCAAAAACCAAAGGCCGATAAATGGCAAAGAAAAAGTTGTATCTGGCATTCGAGCCCATGCGGGAAGCAAAAAGTCGAGAGCCGTCAGCACCTTCAAAAATAAACTCGGAACGCGATTCCTCAGATGTAATGCCATGATAAAAAAGAATCGTGTCGATACCAAAGCCGCGATAAATTTGCGGCATCTGTGACGTCTGCCCATAGGAAAACGGGCTGTAGCCAACTTTCATCACACCGCCAAATTTTTCAGCAATTTTATGGCCGAAAAGCAGGTTCCGCACCAATGATTCGCCATTCACTAAAAACTCTTCCGGCAACGTGTACCACGGTCCAATAAATAGCCGTTTTTCCTGGACTCTTTTTCTGATTTCTTCAGCTTTTTCCGGCCTGATCTCCAAGTAATCTTCAATTGGAATGGTCTGTGAATCTAATAGATATGTTTTATATTGAGGATACTTTTCGAAAATGTCCAGCAGCTTGTCCATAAACTCAATCAGAAACATCCGCGTTTCTTGGAAATTGTACAGCCATTCGCGATCCCAATGGGTGTTGGGGATAACATGAAATTGATAGCTTTTTTTCAAAGGGAATTTTTCTCCATTATTCTTAGGCCAATTTGAATAATCAACTACTCATAACATAAAGCGGCGGCGCCAAGAAGAGCAATATTTTTGGTAGTAGAAACCCTAATTTTCAATCTATCAACTGTTTGCTTGAAAACCAACGTCTTAAATTGAGCCATCATGTCAGCTTCAAAATATTTGAATGCCTGGCTGATGGAGCCGCCAAAAACAATGATTTCAGGATCGACTGCCAATACGATAATTTTCAAAGCATTTCCCAGATGAAAGCCAAACTCATGAAACATTTTTTGTGCCTCCTGGTCGTTTTTCTCGGCGCGCGCAAAAGCTTCTTTGCCCGAAATTCCTTTTTGTTTTAAGAAAAAACTCCCAGCACAATAATCTTCCAGTTTTGATTCGCGATAAGGCACTTCACCAAATTCGCCAGCGCCGCAATTTCTGCCATTATACAGCTTGCCATTGATAATCAAGCCAGCTCCTAAACCAGTGCCTAACGTAACGCCAACCACATGTCGAAAAGATCGGGCGCAGCCAAAATGTTTTTCACCCCAGGCAAATACATTGGCATCGTTATTGACGTAGACAGGTACGTGATAACGAGATTCAAAAATTTCCTTCAGATGAACCTTTTTCCAGGCCGGTATATTTTGGACATCGTAAATAACGCCGGACTCAACATCAACCACGCTGGGTATGCCGATTCCGATGGCAGAAAATTTTATATCTTTGTAGTTATCGAGCAGATCGAAAATTTCCTCCAGCACTTCCATTTCTGTGCCCTGGCTGTCAATTTCCTTGGTGAAAACTTGTTTCAGTTTCCCCTGCTCAATTAAGCCTGATTTGACTTTGC
This sequence comes from uncultured Cytophagia bacterium, assembly GCA_964571835.1. Classification (GTDB taxonomy): domain Bacteria; phylum Zhuqueibacterota; class Zhuqueibacteria; order Thermofontimicrobiales; family Thermofontimicrobiaceae; genus CAZNDR01. The sequence continues at coordinate 18,302 of CAZNDR010000003.1, forward strand.
TGCCGCCCAGATCGACTCCGATGACAGTCGAGTCCTTTAACCCTCCATTATCCCATTTTTTCATACTTTTCGTCTACCAGCCATTTTTAAAAAAGGTTCCATCAGTAACATGCTCTGATGGAAGCAAATTCTCATAGTAATCTCATTTATCTCTATCACGATAAAATCATTAAAGCAAAACGCACCGGTCGCTGGCTCATTTTTTTGACTTTATTCATTTTGATCGTCTTTTCTCTGCGCTTTCATTATTTCGGCAGAAAAAGGTGGCCTAACTTACTTATCCTTCCAGCCTTCATCCTCCACTTCCAATTGGAAATCTTCGAATTCGACCAACGAAGACGCCTGATTATTAGCGCCTGCTGCCAGCGCCACCTGAACTGCATCAGCCAAACCGGGCAGAATGGTCGTCTCTCCATACTTCGCCCAATTCTTACCATCAAAACTGACCAAACCAGAAAAGCAGTTGCCGTGCCGTTCCAGCCTGATCCAAACCTGAGAAATTTTCTGGTCATAATTTCGGCTGCTGGCTTTATGCATACAGCCATCGCCGAATTCATCCCACTGCATGCCGTACCGCTTCGGAGTGGTGAACATCAAAACTGAACCCAAACTACCCTCTTCGGTTTCGAAACTTTTAGTGATGTCATTTCTGACAAATAAGCCAGTGCGAAACCATTCAGTGACTGACTCACCAAATTTAACTACTTTGACAGTGGCTGTAAAATTTCCTTTGACTTTTTCTTTTAAATAAATAGCACCATAGGAATCCTCAGCATGATAAAAATCAGTTCCCCGGACATTGATCTGAAATCGAGCTCTCGACTCAGCGACAAAAAAATCACACGGTTGGGCTGTTCCCGAACAATAGCTGTCCCAGTCGCTTGAGTTGATTTGTCTCTTGTGAAAGGGATAGACAATTAATTGTCGAGATGGCTCATTATTGACGCGAATTGCATGCATACCAATTTCCGGCTTGATCAAAAATGCCAGACGTTTGGTTGCTTTTGGCGGTAATAAACAAGGCTCTGCTTGGCAAAACTCATCATCAATAAACAATTTAGTTTCAGTACGAATATTGCTTTCAGTAGCATTTCTGACCTCCAGGCTGGCGATAATCTCTTTGCCCACCGGTGCAATATTATTCGATAAAACCAAATCGCTGTACAAGGCGGGCTGTTTTTCGCCAGTAATTTTAACCATCACCCAGGGCGCAGAGCCTACCGCTACCGTGTAGTCGCCAGGCTCGGCAAACTGCCAATCAAAGGTTATCGTCCTTTTATTATCTTGGATGACAGGAAAAAGTTTTCTGTCCACAATTTTTCTGTTTACGTACAAAGCAACTTCCTCCATGCCGCTTGCTCCTTTATTCAGTACCTGAGCGCTGACTGATAAAAATTCGCCGGTAGAAAAAGTGTTAGCTTCGGCTTGTGCCCGGTTAAAAATTTTTACCTCGGAATATTCAAAAGCTGGCAGCCCTTCGATAATTCCTTGCAGTTGATTCGCTGGTGCTTCGATGACAAAATTATTTTGATAAATATTATCTTCCAGGTAGCAGGCGCACAGCTTCATCTCCCCTTGCTGCAGATTGTAATAAATATTATTTTCAACTCTCCAGCCAGAAGACATATTATCGAACCAGAAAGCGACATTATCATTGAAAAATCCGGCAAAGACATCATGAATCACATTATTTCTGATGATCGAATCATGGGTGAGTCCCGAGCAGGTAATTGCCCCGGAATCATCGGCGCCATTCTGCACCTGAAACAAATGATTATATTCGATGCGATAGCCGCCTTCTAATGCCTCCTCGACATTGCTCCAGCCACCAACGTTCATCGCGTACCGTCCGCGGCTTCTGGTAATTTCATTGTTAGAAATGGTCGTGTATAGCGTATTGTGCGCGCCGATACTCATGCCGCCACAGTCAGAAACAAAATTGAATGAAATTAAATTTTCCCGAACCACATCCAGCCATTTCTCAGGGTGAGGATTTCCTCGCACAGCAATGCCGCCATTATCGGCATTAAAAATTTTATTATTCAAGATCCGGTTTTGATAGCAGCCAGTCGTAACTAAAATACCGATCCCACCGACATTTCTCAATTCAGAGTCAACCAATTCACAATTTTTTGCATATTCAAAACTGATAGCATCACCACCGGCCTTGGTCGCTTCAAAAGTTAATCCATAAAAGCGGAGATTGCGCACTGGTTTTTCACTGCTTCCCTTTATTATTAACAAATGCGTCACCACTGGCGTCATAATATGTGCTCTGTTGGGATCACTCATATTTTCTTCAGGAATAAAACTGACTGTTTTTTCTTCGCTATCAAAGAACCACTCGCCCGGCACATCGAGCAACGATTTCATGTTGTCGATGAAATAGCGCGGCGGCACTTCCACCATTCCCGGCTGCGTCTCTTTCAAATAAGCAATGTTATTGATGTCGTCTATTTTAATAATTGAATTCACTCCAGTATGCCAGCGCAGGAGAAAATGAATTCGATTATTATCTAAATCAGGCCAATTTTGCAGATCATTCTCCCGAAAAACAAACTCAGTAGTTTTTTGAGGTTTTGTAGCTGGGGTGAAATAGCCATCATTGGGCATACGCGCAAGTCTTTGCTCGACGCCATTGACTATTAATTTTTGAACTTCGATTTCATTGACCTGGGTCGTCCACACATTTTTATGCTGCCGCCAGGAGGTCAACTTTATGCCGCCGCAAAAAACCGGCTTTTCTCCGGGGTAGGCAGCAAAAGTCACAAAATAATCTTTTAATTTATGAAATTCAAAGGCACCTGAGGGCAAATCAGTCTCGCATCTTTCGCCTCCATGTTCGGCGTTAAGCCTGAACGGCTCTTTTAAGTAGTAAAAACCACCGCGAATGAGAACGAGAATATCTTTGCCCTCCCCAAATCGGTAAGATGATCCGATGTAACGCGCCTCTTCGACTTTTTTCTTGTCTTTGTAAAGCTGGCTTTTAAGTCGCACGACGGCTTGCTGCGCCCGCTCGATACTGGCAAACGGACCATCATTTCTTTGTTCATTGGGAGCAGATAACGTTCCTGACCAAGTATCATTGCCATTCACAGCAACGTAAAAATTAGCTTTCGTTGAATCAACGACCAATTTTTGCCATTTTTCACCGCGTAAAAACTTGCCATCGGCTAACAAGGAATCACTCAACAAAAATAATAAAAAGAGCAAAATAATTACTCGCCGGATCTTTTCTCTTTTCCAGTCCATCAGTGTCTTACTCCTTAAATGACATTGCATTACCATCATGCTTTGCTATTTATCAACAACCTTGCCGTGATGGCTAGATTCGATTATTTTCTGCTGCCAAAATGCAGTAACTTGTCTCTTTAGTCTTAATTCCTTCTTTTTTGAAAATAGCTCCTTGCACTGTTTTTGCGATCTGCCATTAGGCGGAAAAGCAATCTAATGTTAATAAAGAGATGGCTTGACGCTTCGCCCGTTAGCGGATCACTCGCCAAGACAGCCAAGGATTAATAAAAGCCTTTTTCAGCTGGACGCTAATGCAATCTAATTATTTCAACCACCATAAGAAAATTTCATTTAAGCTCTGCTGCTCATCTCGGAATTAAATTTTCAATTTTCCTTCGGCTTTCTGGCTGGCAAACGCTCCCTTGACAATCGACAATTCCTGTTCCAGCAAATCTTGGCTTGCCGGTCTGCCGTTTTGATCAGTGATATTAATCAGCAATAATTTTCTGGGACACATTGCGGCATAAAGATCAGGCAGGTCGTACCCGGTCAAGGCACCAGCCACCGAAGAAAGGATCAACGATGGTTTATAAAAGCAATTGCTAACCAGGGAAGCATAAGACAGCAGAGGTTCTACCAGTGCCAATTTAAGAACCCGCTCATCAAATATAGCAACATGTAATGCCACGGGGCACATTTCTCCGGTAGCGACGATCGAGACTTCGCTCGCCGAAAACTCATAATTATTTTTCATGAAGTCTATTAAACGACTCACATCGCCAGCCTGAATGCCCACCAGACTTCGAGCAATCTGAATAGAGGCAAACCAGATATGATAACACGCCTGTCCCATCTTGAAATTATAGGCATCTCCTTGCAATGAGCCAGGCCCCAATTCGCCGCGACCGAGCAAATCGGGGGCTAACACCATGGCACCATTTTTGGCAAGCCACTCTATTTCCTGCTCCGGACCAGCCTGAGCAGCTTTTCCTTCAGGATGAAGATAAATGACGGCACTCGTAGTTCTTTCATTGGGACAAACAATAGAAAAGGAATAACGTAATCTCCTTCTCCCTGAATAAAAAATTTCTCAAGGATATAGCCCTCGCGTTGGAAACGGCCAGCGAAAACAGCCTCTGAATTTCCTTTTGGTCGGCAATAGCCAGCAAGCGATGCTGCAGCCTCTTTCACTTTTGCCACATATTTTACTGAATCAGCTCGTAGATTGGCCAGTCGCTGGCTCAATACTTCTGCGTATTTTTTGTTTAGACTAAAAACTGTTTCTCCACCCCAGGAGGTTTGCACTTGCCCTGACTCGGTTACCTTTAAGTCTTCAAACGACAAATATTCCATTTCTTCGTCATGCGGATTACCTGGCAAATCGAGATATTTCTGAAAAAACGCATACAAAGCTTCGCGGTTTTTTCTTGTCGATTCGTGACCGAAATCATCTTCGACTACGGAAAAATTTCTGTTTTTCTATAAGCCGCGTAAACTTTTTTCACCTCCTGTGCCGTTTTTCTGGCACCCTGAATGCTAAAAAAAATCTCTTGTCGTGGTAATCACTAATGCCGGCTTGGGCGCTCGAACTTCGAGCTAATCAGCGTGATCAATACCATGAGCCAGGCCATGATAAAAATTCTGCTCTGCATCCAGTGGCCCTTTCGACTCAATGAGCTGCTTGAAACTGGTAATGTAGCACTCAGGCGCTGTCGCTAAAATCCGATCATCAAAAGCCGCAATATAAGCAGAATGTGTGCCGCCGCCGGAACGGCCAGTAATGCCGATTCGCTGTGAGTCAATCTCATGGCGCGTCAATAAGTAATCCACTGCTCGAATGCCATCCCAAATCATAAAACGTGCCTGCGAACTTCCCGAAATAAAACACTGTGCGCCTGGATAAGAATGCTCGAGCGTTGGCCCGCCGACCAGTGACTGCCCGGATTTTTCATCAACATATTCTAATCGTTCTCCCTGACCAACCGGATCAAAAGCAAAAACAATGAAGCCTTTTTTTACCAAATTCAAAAGCACACGCTGGTAAGCCTGGCTTCTGAATCCATCTGCGCTATGTCCGCTGCAATAAATAATTGCCGGTTTTTTTTCCGTCATTCCATCAGGAAGAAAGAGGCAACTGGTTACATAGAATTTGGGTTGAGATTCATAAATTATTTTTTCAATGGTAAAACCGTTTTTTTTGGCCTTACCGGTTACTTTAGCATGTAACGGTGTCTTCTGCGGAAATGGACCGACAATATTGTTCAACGTTTCTCGAACTTGATTTTGCCGGTCCAGCCAATCGGCTTTTGAATGCAGTTTTTCGATCGCCGAACTTCTTAAATCGAGAAAGCTAATCAGCTGAGAACTCAAATGGTGATAAAGCGAATTTTGCACATCCGAATATTTCATCCAGCCCTTGATGACGCTGAGCTCTTCATTCTGCCCAAAAGCCTGCCCCGCTAGCATAAAAAGCAAAACCAAAAGGATAAATATGTTCACTGCAAAATTTGTCGTTCTGAAACATCTTTGTATGAACATTGGTATTCCTTTTTGCACTCAAAAACAAAAAGCAGCTTCGCTAAATCTACCTTACAATTCAACGGCGCGACCTAATGCCGAAGATTCATAGGCTGCATCAACAATTTTCAGCACTGCCAGACCTTCCTTAAAACCGGGGATTGGTTGCTTTCGTTGGCGGATACAGTCAACGAAATGCTGCATCTGTCTAGTGTAAATTAGCTGATCGCAGTGGCTTTCTCGCTCTGGCATCAGCGGTTTGAATTCGCCAGGCTTTTTGCCGTGAGATGTTTTAATAAGAGTCGGAAAAACACTCGCATAGCCTTTGCTGCCAAAAAGTTGTGTCGCAGCTTCAGGACCATCTTTGTGGGGATGCCACCACCCACTTTCAATGATCGAGGTCGCACCATTATCCCAGCTAATCATGAGGACGCCAGTATCATCAACATTATAATGGCCATAATAGGTGCCAATTTTAGCATAAACCTGCATCGGCTGCGGATCGCCCAGCAGATAGCGAACCGTATCGATGGCGTGTACGCCCATATCTGCCAGCGCACCACCGCCGGCCAGCTCTTTTTCAACAAACCATCCGCCAGGCCCCCAGTTTTCATGAATGCCGTAGCCTTTGGTTTTGATTATTTTCCCCAACTCGCCGCTGACAATTTTATCTTTTACATAATTGACTTCAGCGTCAAAGCGCCACATGTGTCCCACCATCAAAAGCTGATTAAACTTGACCGCTGCCTCAGCCATTAATTCGCCCAACTGAAAATTTATAGCCATGGGCTTTTCCACAAAAACATCTTTGCCATTTTTCAAAAATTCCAAAGCGTATGGCGCATGAAATTTGTTTGGCGTCGAAATAATAGCCGCATTGATTTTTTTGCTTGCCGTTAAAGTCAGAACATCATCGGTTACTTCTGGAATGCCATATTGTTGGGCAAAATCTCGGGCCGCAGTCAAATTGATATCCGCTACGACAGCCAACTCTACCTCGTTTTGCGACTTTAATCCTCTGACATGATAATGCTGAATAAATCCTGAGCCGATTAAGGCAATATTTATTTTTTTCATTTTTTTCCCCTGTTACCAGCTACCAATTATTATGTACTCTCATAGCGAAAGACGACTGGCAAAAAGTGTTAATAATTTTTCTGGTTAATTATTTTTCAGGCAGCAAATTCCAGCCGCTTATTTTACAAGTTGGCTTCTCGCTTTTCACATCTTTGTCAAAAAAGGTGGCTTCAACTTTCCGTTTCTCTCCCGGCAACAGACTGAGGTAATTATCGGTCCAAAATATTGGCAAAATTGGTTCGCCACTTGTTCCACCAGTGACCTTCAATTCAATAAAAAAAGCGATCTGCTGTGATCGGTTCTCCAGGTCCACAGAAATTCTCTGTTCTGTTCCGATTTTCTGGAAAACATGAGCAGTATTAATTTTAACTCGTGGCAAATTGGTCAACAAGGTGAAGTCGGCATACTCCTTGCTCGGCGTATGAAATTGCCAAGCGCCAGCCCTGGCATCGTAATCCAGAACATCTGCTTTGGTGGATAGCCAGTAAAAATTATCATCGATTTGGTCACCTTGGGCATTGTACAATCTCAGATCAAGAAAATAGGTTGGGGACAAATTTGGTAAATGCGGCAATTGAAAAATGTGTTTGGATTCGATTTCGTTAATGTTGAGAGCAAGTGATTTTTCAAAAATTTTTTGTGAATGAATATCAAAAATCCTGATTTTTGCCAGCAAATTTTCTATTGGATAATTGAAATCATTGGCTAAAAAGATGTCGTTAAAGCCGTACCGATAAATCAAATGCAGCGGTTGGCACGCTTTTTTTGCTCCATAAAAAGCGCCATTGGGCATTAAATAATAATCGTACAATTGCCAGTACAATTTAGGCCAGGCCGCATTAAGCATCCATTGAATCACACCGGTGGCGGAAAATTTATGCGCTTGAAACGCTTCAAACATCGGACGCATCAATTCATAATTTAGCATTTGCGCCTTTTGAGCAAACTGTTCGACGGTGTCGGCGCCGCCATAACGTTGGTCAAGGGCATGAATGAATCGATCCAGCTTGCTGAAATCAAGCAAGGCGCAATGAAAATTCCAGACCTCATCGACAGGCCACAGATGGTCTTGGGGAATCATCTTTTTCAGACTTTCCAGCGGCGGCACCTGAGCCCCAGGCCCGGTTTCAGTGTTGAAGCCATAAGCGCCGCCCTGGTGCTTATTGGTGAACCAATAAACCGGTGGCGTATAATCGTAAGGCCCAAGCATTTTCACACCAGTCGGTCCGCTGATTTCACTTTCCAATAGCACTTTGACAATAATGCCCTGTTCGCTGCCCATGCCGGCAGTGGATGCCAGGTAGGGGCGAGTTGGATCATAGTGCTTGAAAATTTCCACATATTTTTTTTCCAATTCCGGATGGGGCAATTTGTCACTGCCCACTGCCCAGACAAATATGCTGGGGTGATGACGCAGCCAGATAACCTGATCTCGAAATGAGTCGCTGATAAAACGAAATTCTTTATCTTCGAGTATGCCACCGTATTTGCCGTCAACCTTTTTCGCCACATAGTGCTCATGCTCCCAGTGACAGCTCCAGCCGACCATCATGAGTATGCCGTATTTGTCGCACAAATCATACAGGGTGTGATCCGTGCCCCAAAATCCTTCCAGGCGAATACAATTCAGGTTCAGGTGTTTGACGTACTGAATTTGTTTTTCCAGACTTTCGGGCGTGTCAGCCAAAAAAATATCATCGGTCCAGCCGCCTCCTTTGATAAGGATTTTCTTTCCATTTACGCAAAAGCCACGATGACCAGCTTCGTTGAAATAATCACTGATCTCTCGAATGCCAAAGCTCATTGTTTCTCTGGCAAAAACCTTCTCTTTTTCTGCAAAGGTTAAAAAAAGTTGGTACAAATTTGCTTCGCCTAAATTGTTGGGCCACCACAATCGTGGTCGATCCAATTTTAATTGAGGGAAGTTCTTCGGTTCAAAGCTGACAAGTTTCGTTTCTCCGGGATTCATTTCGACTTCTTTTTCAAAGATAATCGAATCAAATTCACCACGCAACTGACCAGTAATTTTTTTTTGTGAATGGTTTTCCACTTCAGTGGTGATGAATAGTTCCGCTTCCTTCAACGTATCCAGATTGATTTTGCTCTGCACAAAAGGTCTTTTGACGGCAATCCCTTCATCCACCCGCAATCTAACCGGTCGAAACAGTCCTATATTTTGATCTGGCGGGGCTGGATTCCAATCGACAAAACCAATGGTAAAATTCCCCGGCTGGGGCGGAAAGACTTCGACGGCCAGAACATTTTCACCTTCGTCAACATAATCGGAAATATTCAGTTCAAATTGCCGAAATGGTCCTTCAAGTTGCTCGACTGAAGCAACCTGTTTTCTATTCAGCCAGACATTGCCCCGATAATTAATGCCATCCAAATACAAATAAGAAAACGTTTCATCAAGAACACCTCGATAAAAGAAAGTGGTGCGATACCACCAGGGTACAGCAAAACGCTCGTTGGGAATATTTTTCAAATTCAGGCCAAAAAACGGATTTTGGTACTCATGGCCGTTTGCTATCAACATGGCTAAAACTGTTGATGGCACCTTTGCCGGGCACCAATTTTTGGTTTCAAATTTTGAGTCAGAAATCTCCTTTCCGCTCAAGGTCAGTTCGCTTGAAGATTTAATGAACCAATTATTCTCCAATCGCCATTCACGCCCGCTTTGGGAAACATCAATGACACTTGATTTATCTTTCATGACCCGCTTTTTGTTACCTCTTATTAAAAAATTTTTAAGACTATTTGCCTCTGTGAATTAAAAAAGCCTCAGCGCCGAGATGAAATTAATAAACAAAGCGCTTCATACTTGCAAAAGACAGGCTCCTTTCACCGGTGAGCAAAGATGAACATCAAAAGCTAATTGATTGGGAGCATAAAATTGTCGCTCGAATCTGGTCAATAGCTCGCCCAGCGCCTCCTGATTTAATAAGATAATGGCGCAACCTCCCAGACCTGCTCCTGCTAACTGCGCGCCAATCACACCATCGACCTCATTAGCGATGTCAATTAGATGATCAATAGCTGCCGTGCTGCAGGCATAGCTGCCTGGTTGTTCCTTCAAAGGCGCTTTAACAGATATCAGAGTATCGAGTAAATTATCATCGTACTTATTCTGATAATTTTGGGAGCGTCCCTTTTTATCAAAGGTGTACAGCCGGTCGCCATCATGGCTAATTTTAATGAGTTGTTTGACGGCAGCCCAATTGTGCTGCGAAAAAACCTCAGCAAATGTTTCGCTGCGCAGGCATTCGCTGATGCCAAACAATGCCACACCTCTTAAATCATAATTGCCCAGATCCCGATGAGTGGCAAAAAGTTTTTCTATAAATCCATCATCGTTGTTATCAGCAAAAATTTTCTGAAGGCATGTGCGGTCAGCCACGAGTGGAAGTTGCTTGATAGCTTGATAAAGTTCACTTTCATCCAGGCCGGAGTTCGCTGGAAGCACATCGCGCAGATGTTCCATTTTTTGAGCCGGCGGCCAGAAATCGCGCCAATACCGTTGGGCAAATTCATAACAAGCGATTCGTTGATTAAAAATATCTTTAGCGCCGGCGCTTTTGATAGCCCTTGCCCCGCTATTGGCAATCATTAAAATTAGCTTTTCAGGGAAGGGCACTTTTTGTTTTATTTGAAAGGGAAAAAATCCAATCTTCAAAAAATGTCCCTGCTCCGCAGCAAAAATGGCAGCATGATCAGCGCCTCCGCCTCGCGAGCCAACAAACCATTCAGCCCTGTCTC
>CAZNDR010000004.1:0-28440 GCA_964571835.1 uncultured Cytophagia bacterium
AGCAAAGCAAAATGGATTTAATCCGTAAGGATTTTATTTGTTGAGGATCAACTGATTTTGCACCCTACAAGAATTTTTGATATGAAGCACTTAGTCAGAAAACTGAAAGTCAAATCGAATTAAGATTACAATTAATTGAAAGGCGAAATTGCAGTGGAATCAAAAAGCAGAAGTACAATTGAGAGGCGCCAGTTTTTAAAATCAGGTCTTCTGATCGGCGGCTCGTTTTCTCTTTCAGGATTGAAGTCGGACAGTTGGGCAAACAATGATAGCAAGCTAAAAAGCCATCACTTTAAAATTAGCTGCGCTGCCTACTCCTTTAGAAAATATTTGACCAAAGGAGAAATGACGCTGGACGATTTTATTGATATATGCGTAGATTTAAATATTGATGGTGTCGAGCTGACTTCTTATTATTTTCCTGAAGAAATAACTCCGCAGTATTTGAACAATTTAAAACGAAGAACTTTCTTAAATGGATTAGATATTTCTGGTACGGCCATTCGAAATAATTTTTGTTTGCCGTCTGGCGCAGAATTGGAAAAAGAAATCGCCCATGTAAAGCAGTGGATTGATTATGCGGCTGATTTTTCAGCTCCGTGCATTCGCATCTTTGCTGGGAAGGTTCCCAAAGAAGCGACTGAAGAACAGGCGATTGAATGGTGCGTAGCAGCCATTCGAGAATGTCTGGCACACGCGGAAAAACGTGGCATATTTTTAGCGCTGGAGAATCATCATGGTTTGGTGGACCGAGCGGCGACCATAAAAAAAATATGCGATAAAGTTGGGCAACATCCTTGGTTTGGTGTCAATTTGGATACCAGCAACTTTTATACCGATCCTTATGGCGATATGTCTCTGATTGCCCCCTATGCCATCACTGTGCAGGTGAAAGATTGGATCATGGCACCAGATGGCCAAACCAAGCAGGAAGCTGATTTGAAAAAAGTGTTGGATATTTTGCGTCAGGTCAATTATCGAGGCTATTTGGTTTTGGAGTATGAAGGTGACGAAGATGCAAAAACTGCTGTTCCAAAATGGATTGAAAGATTGAAGAGAGAAGCAATGGTTTGACTTGTTTTTATTGGTAATTTTACTTATTTCTAATGGAGGAAATGTGAACAAATTAATTCCCAAAAGAATGTTTTTTACTAAGGGGGTAGGTTTTCATCGAAATAAATTGCAAAGCTTCGAGTTAGCGCTCCGAGATGCCGGCATCGAGCAGTGCAACCTGGTAAATGTCTCAAGTATTTTTCCACCTGAATGTAAAATAATTTCCGCCAATGAAGGTATAAAATGTCTTAAGCCTGGGCAAATAACTTTTGTGGTGATGGCAAGAAACCAAACCGATGAGCCAAATCGACTGGTTGCCGCGGCAATTGGACTAGCGCATCCAATCGTTAAAAACCAATATGGCTATATTAGTGAGCATCATGCTTATGGCGAGACTCACAAAAAATGTTCTGATTTTGCTGAGGATTTAGCTGCGACAATGTTAGCGTCGACATTGGGCATTGAGTTGGATCCCGATAAAGCCTGGGACGAAAGGAAACAACTTTATATTACCGATAAAAATCGCCAATTTACCAGTCGCAGCATTGCTCAAACTGCCAAAGGTCACAAAGATGGTCTGTGGACTACTGTTGTCGCCAGTGCTGTCATGTTACTTGAATAAAAGCGAAAGGAAATATGGATCAACGATCGCTATTTGAAAATGCGCCGACTATTATCCCTAATAAATTATTAAAAGGAATGACCATTGACGCATTATTAAATTTTATGGGCACTACCTCGTTTGAGGCCAGAAATGTATTTCATGGCGCGAAGTTATTCAAAACGATGATTGATGAGAATGATTCCATCTGGTTGGGCATTGCTGGAGCTGGGATTGCTGGCGGCATGGGTGGCATGGTTATCTCGTTATTGGAAGCCGGCTTTATTGATGTCATTTGTTCGACTGGCGCTCAGGTTTACCATGATCTCCATTTTGCTTTCGATTTGCCAGTCAAAGCGATTAGTCCCCATTGGGACGATAACCTGGTAAAACAGCACGGCGATACGCGCATTTACGATATCGGCATTCGAGAAAAAGAGACGTTGGAAGCTCAGGATGAAATTATTCGTCAGTTTGTCAAATCCGCCTATGAACAGCTTTCTTCTCATCCATTGGCAAGCTGGGAACTTAACTACGCTTTGGGAAAATGGGTGAAAGAAAAGGCAAAATTTCCGGAGCGCAGTTTTGTGGTGAAAGCGGCAGAAATGGGCGTCCCCATCTTTTGGGATTCCCAGTCCAATCACTCCATTGCCATGAATTTGATTCGTACCAATCGGCAAGGCTTTCCGATTCAGTTGTCTCCGCAAAAGGATATTTTTGACTCAGCGGCGATTGTTTTTTCCTCTGGTGGCACCGGTTTTATCGAATTAGGCGGAGGCGGTCCAAAAAATTTTATTCAACAGACCGGACCGACCATTAGTCAAATTCTTTCCATTGATTTTGCCGGCGCCGACCGCGGACTTCAAATTAGCACCGCCGTTGAGCGGGAGGGAAGTCTGTCCAGTTGCACTTTTGGAGAAGCTGTCACCTGGGGCAAATATCGCACCGATGATCCGGGAAAGTTAGTGCAAATTTGGGGCGAATATAGCATGGTATTTCCGCTGTTAGCAGCCTATGCGATTGAACTATGCCCGCCACGCCGACCTAAGAATTATGTAGATCAGTTACCTAAATTTATTAGCATTTTAGAAAACAAGATATGAATGGTTATAAAAAGCAATTTTTAGGTTTAGAAAAAGATCAGCAAATGCCCTACCCTCGAGCGCCGATTATTGTAGTGCCGTTTCCTTATGAAGGAGGAGTTTCTTATGGCAGGGGTGCGGCGCGCGGACCTGAGGCGATTATCGCGGCCTCTTATTTTTTGGAATTGTATGATGAAATCCTAAAATGTGAGCCGTACAAAATGGGCGTGTTTACGCTCGAACCTCCCATTATGCCGGATAAGGCAGAAAAGGCGCAAGAGATAATCTACACAACGTCCAGCCGCTTATTAGCTGATGATAAGTTTGTTATTTCCATAGGCGGAGATCATTCTATCAGCGTGGCTTTTTATAAAGCCCTGATAAAAAAATTTGGCGTAGTTTCAGTAATTCAATTTGACGCTCATGCCGATTTGCGTGACCAATATGAAAACAGCAAGTTCAGTCATGCTTGCGTTATGGCACGAATTCGCGAGCTGACTCATCACACCTTACAAATCGGCATCCGAAGTATGTCTCAGGAAGAAGCGGAAAAGATCAAAAAAGAAAATATTGCTCTTTGTACTATGCACGACCTGCGCTGCGGAAAATTCGATTTCGTGCCGGCGCTCAGGTTGTTGCCCGATCCGATTTTTATCACCTTCGATGTGGATGTTTTCGATTGGAGTGTGGTGTCCTGTACCGGCACGCCTGAGCCAGGTGGTCTGTTATGGGATGAAACGCTCAATCTCCTGCAACAGATTTTCTCTCAAAAGAAGGTAATTGGTTTCGATGTTGTCGAATTAGCGGCAGCAGGAGACGATCGCAATTCTCCTTTTGCTGTGGCAAAACTAATTTACAAAATGATCGGCTATAAATTTTTTCCATCTTTACAGACCAATTGAGACGAGGAGTGAACTAAATGATTGGTAAAAATATCTCACCAATAAAAATCAGCCGAAAAAATAGTGTCGGCATTCGATTGATAGTTTTTTATTCGATTATTATTACCAATATTTTTTCTCTGAGTGGGATAGGATTATTGGCGCAAGAAAATTGGCGTCGTCTTTTTAACGGGCAAAATCTTGACGGCTGGATTATTAAAATTGCTGGTCAAGATTTGCAGGACAATTATCTGAATACGTTTCGGGTTGAGGACGGGCTGCTCAAAATTTCGTACGATAATTATAAAAAGTTCGAGGGAAAATTCGGCCATATTTTTTTCAATGAAAAATTTTCGCACTATCGGTTACGGCTGGAGTATCGTTTCATCGGCGAACAGACTCCTGAAGCGCCTGCTTGGGCGTATCGCAACAGCGGCATTATGATCCTTTGCCAATCACCGCAAAGCATGACCAGCGATCAGAGTTTTCCGGTGTCGATTGAAGTTCAATTGCTTGGTGGCAACGGAAGCGATGAACGATCCACTGGCAACCTATGCACGCCGGGTACCAATGTGGTGATGAACGGACAGTTGGTCAGGCGACATTGCACCAACTCAAGCTCCAAAACTTATCATGGCGATGTCTGGGTAAAAGCTGAAGTGGAAGTGCTTAGTAATGGCATAATCAAACATTTCATCGATGGTGAAAAAGTTTTGGAATATGAGCAACCGCAGTTAGATGATACTGATCCCGACGCGAATAAATTAATTACAGATGGCAATTTAATGCTTCACGACGGTTACATCGCATTGCAGGCAGAGAGCCATCCAGTGCAGTTTCGCAATATTGAAATTTTGGTTTTACATGATTAAGAAAATCTATTGGTAGCTACATGGATAATTTTAGATGAGCTATTTATTAGCTATCAAAGGAACTTAATCTGCAGCAAAAAAATGTATTTGTTGGACAAAAGAGTCAATAGCACACTGATGACACTGATGACGCGGATGAGCGCAGATTTATTAAAAAATAATAATCCGTGAAAATCTGTGTCATCAGCGTCATCAGCGTTCTATTTTGAATCGTCAATCTAAATTAAATTCAAAATAAAAATCAGGCGCTTTCATGAAAAAATACTACTTGATGCTTATCCTCTTTTTAATTTTCACCTGCAATCAGAGCAACGGTTTATTGTCCAGAAATGAGAAAAATTTTGTTAAAGCCTCCCAAAATGCCCGCCTTGTCAATGAAGCCTTCAAGCGCTGCCAGCTTTTTGTAAATGGCTGGCTGACTCACGCTGATACTGTGACCGGATTGATCCCCAGAAATCTCCATAAAGACAAAGCCATCTGGAATGCGTCAGATGCGGCTGCTGATAATTATCCGTTTATGGTTTTGACCGCGGCGATTACAGATAAACAGATGTTTGAGGGTCGCATGAAACAAATGTTGGCGACCGAAAAACAGTTAACTTCGCGGCTAGGTAATCTGCCGGATACCTATTCGTTTGTCAAACAGGATTTTCTGGACGAAAAGCCTGATCTGGATCGTATCATTTTTGGCGGTTCTGAATATGTCAAGGACGGGCTGATGCCGTTGACCGAATGGCTGGGGCACTCGCCCTGGTCAGAGCGAATGCTCGGCATCGTTGACGATATTTGGAAATACGCGCCCTATCCCAGCACAAGTGGCAACCTACCGGCGCAAAGTCACGAAGTTAATGGAGAAATGATGCAGGTTTTAGCCCGGCTGTTTTGGATGACTGGCAACAACAAGTACCTGGAATATGGCTTCCGCCTGGCAGATTATTATTTATTAGAAAATAACTTATTGGAAGTCGGCGCCAAATTGAGACTACGCGATCATGGTTGTGAGATAGCCTCAGGCCTAACGGAAATTTATGCGGCAGCACATTTTGTCAATTTAGAGAAGAAGAAACAATACGAAGGACCTATCCACCGGCTGTTCGACCGTATTCTCGAAGTTGGCAGAAATGAACATGGCATGTTTTACAATTGGGTGGATTTGTCAACGGGTGAGCACGATGAGCGGTTATGCGATACGTTCGGTTATACTTACAACGGGTTTTATACTTTGTATCTGATCGATGGAACGGAAAATTATCGCCAGGCAGTCATTCACGTGCTGTCGAATTTAAACGGCAACTATCGCGATTACGATTGGGAAAATGGTAGCGCTGACGGTTATGCCGATACTATTGAAAGTGCGCTGAATCTTTACAACCGCGAGCAGGTCGACTCCACCGATGCTTGGATTGATTTTCAGACGCAGACTATGTGGCGCAAACAACAGCCCGATGGTCTCATCGAAGCCTGGCACGGCGATGGCAATTTCGCCCGCACCTCCATCATGTATGCTTTGTGGAAAAGCAAAGGCTTGACTATTGAACCGTGGCGGGACGATGTGCTTTTCGGCGCGGACTGGGATAATGGCAAATTGTACATTTACCTGAAGGCAGAAAAAGATTGGCAAGGCAAATTAAAGTTCGATTTTCCGCGGCATAAAAAAAATCTGCACCTGCCGCTGGATTATCCGCGCATCAACCAATTTCCGGAGTGGTTCACAGTTGACCCAGCGAAAAAGTACCTGATTAAATTGAAAAGTCAACAAGAAAGTGCTACTATTTCAGGCGAAGAATTATTGACAGGTTGGCAGTTGATGCTTAAGGCGACGAAGGAACAACCAATGATTGTGCAACAGATGGAATGAAGCTTCTGCCCATTAAGAAGAAGTCACTTTTTATTTAGCAGAAATGAAATTTGGCCGCGAGCGAACTCTTCAGCCCTAAATCGAAAGAATAGCAAATCCGGTAAAGAAAATATCTTTTGTTGAATTGAAGGTGTTAGATTTTTTACTTAGAAATCTAATTTCATGAGCTGTCGGATATTCCAATTATTGAGCAATTACAATTCAGAGCTACTATGATCAAAAAATCTTCTTTTTTTATAATTTGGACAGTGTTCATTTTTTCTAAAGGTTCTTGTCAGTGGAATGCTTTGCCTCCTTCACAGTTGTCAGTCGAATTGCTGGAACAGCCAGAAAAAGTTTTCATCACTGATTTTAGTCCCGAGTTTGGCTGGGTGATGAATTCCAATCGGAAAAATGATTATCAAACTGCCTATCAGATTCTGGTTGCCTCGAGCCAGGGCAGCCTGGCAAATAATAACGGTGATTGGTGGGACTCGGGTAAGGTTAGCTTGAATCACTCGATAAATGTCGAATATGCTGGCAAGTTATTGTCTCCCCATTCAACTTATTTCTGGCAGGTGAGAACGTGGGACAAAGAAAATAATGTCAGTGATTATTCACAACCGCAAATGTTTCGTACTGGCGTACGTGAGGAAAAATATGGCACCGTTCGCTATCCGCTGGAAAAATATGAAATCGCTCCGCTGAAAATTATCCAAAAAGACAAAGGACATTATTTTATCGATTTTGGCAAAGCTGCGTTTGGCACCATCAAATTTGAAGCAGAACACATTTTATTACCACAGCAGATGGAAATTCATTTGGGAGAAACCATTTCAGCAAAAAACACGATCGAAAGAAACCCCAAAGGCGCGATTCGATATCGCAAAATGATGGTTGATTTGGAAAAAGGAAATAATACCTACGTCATCTCCATTCCACCTGATAAGCGCAACACCGGTGAACAGGCTGTCAAAATGCCTGACGACATCGGCGAGGTGATGCCGTTTCGCTATAGTGAATTGGTGAATTGTCCATTTAAGTTAACAAAGGATAAAGCAAAACAAATCGCGGTGATTTACCCTTTTAATGACAGCACAACTACTTTTATTTCCAATAATAAAATTTTGAACGATGTCTGGGAATTTTGCAAATACAGCATCAAAGCCACCAGCTTCTGCGGCGTTTACGTTGATGGCGACCGAGAACGCCTTCCTTATGAAGCAGATGCTTACATCAATCAACTGAGCCATTACCATGTTGATCGGGAGTTTTCACTGGCGCGCTACAGCTACGAATATTTAATAAACCATCCCACCTGGCCAACTGAATGGATTATGCATTCGGTCTTGATGGCTTGGGCGGATTATCTTTACACGGGCAACAAAGAATCATTGGAAAACTATGACGACGATTTGAAAGCAAAAGCATTAATTGCGCTGGAACGGGAAGATGGTTTGATCTCTACTCGAACTGGTCTGGTCACAGATGAAGTGCTCGAGGCGATCCATTTTCAGGGTGAGTTAAAGGATATTGTTGACTGGCCTCCTGGCTCATTTACTAACGACGGCGCCGGCGAAAGAGATGGTTATGAAATGGGAGACATCAATACCGTTGTTAATGCCTTTCATTATCAGACGCTGACCATCATGACAAAAATTGCAGCGGTGCTGCATAAAAATAATGAGGTAAAATTTTTCCGTTTGCGAGCAGAGTTGGTCAAACGATCCATCAATGAAAAATTGTTCGATAAAAAGCGACGAATTTATGTTGATGGTGAAAATATCGATCACGCTTCTCTCCACGCTAACATGTTCCCGCTGGCGTTTGATCTGGTTCCCGATGAAAATATCAAGTCGGTGGTGGAATTTATTAAATCACGAAAGATGGCGTGCAGCGTTTATGGCGCACAATATTTATTGGAAGCGCTGTACAAAGTAGGTGAAGATGAATACGCTCTCTGGCTCATGACAAACGATTCGGATCGAAGCTGGCCGCACATGATTTATGAGGTGGGCACGACCATCACCCAAGAAGCCTGGGATTGGAAATACAAAAATAATCTGGATTGGAATCACGCCTGGGGCTCAGCGCCAGCGAACATTATTCCGCGATACGTGATGGGCATTCAGCCGCTGGAGCCGGGATTTGGTAGATTTCAAATTAAACCTCAAGTGGGAGACTTGAAAGAGGGACGCCTTGATTTAGCTACTATCCGGGGAACGATTCATGTCGATTTCAAAACAAATCATAAAACCTTTTTTAAGCTCAAAGTACGGATTCCAGCGAACACCAGCGCCAAGGTGCTTTTGCCAAAGCTAGGCACCGTGGATAAAGCAAAGCTAAAAGTGAACGGAGCACCTGTGCAATGTTTGGTCAAGGATAATTATTTAGTGGTGAATGGTGTGGGATCAGGAGAATATGAATTCGTGACCAAGCGAAAATAGTTGAGCCAATTTTGAAGCTAAATAAAAATGTTAAAAAAAATAAATAAGAGGCACTCGGTTCCTGTTTTCTTGATTTTGAGCCATTTGCTAATAGTCTCTGCTGAACTGTGCGGGCAGGAGAGTGCGAGCTGGGTTATTTTGCTCAACCAATCGCTCCAGGCTGATGACGCCATCAATGTTGCTTTGAATGACCTGGAAGCGGCAGGCTTGAAATTTGCCATAAAGGAAGATGCTTTGCCGCTTGCCGATAATACGCTCATAATTGGCAATCAGCATCAGAATAGGGTGACGAAAGAACTGATCGAACAAGACCAAATTTCCCTGAAGGAACTTGCTGATGAGCAGAGCTATGAAATTGTTACCACAAATATCGATAGCAAACGAGTGATGATTATATCAGGCGGGTCGATCTTAGGCGATGTCTATGGACTTTATTGGCTTTGGGACCGTCTCAAAGTTTTTCCAGCGTTGCCTGATATTAATGTTTTCCGTGAACCGGCGTTAAAAATTCGTTTTGCTGGTGGTGAGAATGAAGAATCAATGAGAAACGCTCTTCGTCATAGTGCTACCTGGATTTCTGCTGGCATAACGGTAAATCAGCTGGTGCCGTGGCAGGCTGAGCCTGAAGCGAGCACCAATGAAAAAAATCGACAAGAAATCCGCAGCTTGATTCACTATGCCCATTCACTACATTTAAAATTTTTCCTTGATGAAGATGAATTTTCCTATCATCCGTCTTTATTGGAAGAATTTGACGCCAGACCGACACCGAGTGATCCCGCATTCTGGGATGCAGTGCAGGCAAAGTATCGGCGGCTTTTTCGAGCGCTGCCTGAAATTGACGGCGTGCGTATTCGTACCGGCGAATCCACACGCATTGGTGGAAATTGTAAAGCACTGGATGTGATGCACGATGGGGAGAACTGTGATTGGAGCCTGGCCAAGCGCTATCGGACTTATGTCAAAAAAATGTATAAAGTGGTGGTCGGGGAATTCGATAAAATTTATGTTCAACGCACCTGGGTAACCAGCGCCCATGAACAGCATTCCATTGCCGAGGTCTATAAAGAGATATTTACCGATGATGTTCCAGTGAGAAATTTATACCTGTCGCCCTACTTGAGCGCTACCGACCGCTATTTATTTCAACCTTTTAATCCGACCTTTAATCTCACGCCTCATAACATGGTTGTCTTATTAGCCACTCTGGATTATCACGGCCATTCCGGCGTTAATATTTGCCCGACTTTTCCGGGACAATATTTTCAAGCGGGCTTGAAATTGCTTTTGCTGCCCAAAGAATCAAATGTAAAAGGAGTGCATTTTGGCATTCCTGCCGTTGAAGGATGGAATTCGGCGAGCTTGACTGCTTACACTGTTTTCCGATTAGCCTGGAATCCGGAGGAAGATGTTGCTGCCATTGCGCATGATTTTGTTTCTCGCTATTTTGGTCAAGCAGCCGTTGAAGAATTAGTCGATATCCTACTATCTTCTGCCCGCGCTTACAAATATGGTCTGTACATCGAACCAGTCGCTTATGGCGATTTCAACTCCTTGCCTCATTTGCGGCTGACCACTTTTCCGGCAAAAGGATTCCCAAGGCTCGACTCGGGCAAAGAACATATCGCTTTTTTGAATACGATTTATTGGCGTTGTCTGCCGTGGCGGACAGAGACACTGCTTTATTTGGATTTTGGTCTCAAAACAGCAGAGTCAATGCTCGAAAAATCACAATCGGCTGTTCCCCTCATTTCTGACCGGCAGAAGGCTGAGCAGCTCAAACATTCGCTGGAACTCACTTATTGGCTAATCAAGACTAATAACCTTTATGTGAAAACCTTTTTCGCTTATTTTTTATATCGGGATGTTCCCACCACTGAAAATAAACAATCGTTGCAGAAATATGCTCAAGAGCTTTCTCAAACGATGAAGATATTTGCTGCCATTCCGGGCTGTATTTATCGGCTGGATGGCATGGAGCAGCTGCTTATCAATGTGGAGCAGGCATTAACTGATCTCAATGCTGCTGAAAAAAAATTGGCCAACGCCCCAGATAATGAAGGCATTAAGCGATTAATTGCCCAGCAGCAGAGCAAAGCTGTTGAAGCGCTGAATAAATTTTCCCACCAGGCGGTTAAATTTTTGACCTGGCAGGGCCGAGTTGATGGCATGGATCTGCTTCATATTGCAGGAGATAAATTGAAAGTGGAACACTTGCGCTTTGACGATATCGCCGAGATGGATTACCAAGTTTTAAAGCCTCTGCCAAAAAAGAAGATAACTGTTCTCATTAGAGATATTCAAGCGCGTTCTTTCAGACCGTTTGTTTTGGAGCAGCCAGATGATGAAAACGATTTTACGGCCACGATTTTTCTTTCAGATTTTCCTGAGCATGGTTATAGCTGGTGGAAATTTGAGTTATACTATATTCTCAAATCGCCGGAAGAATTGGGCTTAACTGTGCCTTGGGATTGATTTGCCAGAGCATAAACGTAAATTACGTAGATTAATGCTGTTGAAAATATTCATCTGCACGAATCAATGTCATCTGCTTTGAACATTTTGTCTTAAAAAAAAATGAGGAGTTTTTATGATGTCAAGGATTGGTGCTGTTTTCTTTTTAATTAATCTGATAATCAATAGTCAACCAATTTTTTGCCAGGCAAAATTAGAAACGCCTTTTATTCAGGAATACCATGTGCCATATCCCATCGACGATAGTGAAGCAGCCAACGACGTTCGTTCGCTTGCCGTCGACCTTCAGGGAAATGTCTGGGCGGCGACCAAAGCCGGCATCTTTTTGCTGTCAACAGGTCAGACTCACTGGGAGAAAAAAATGTCAGCTGCCGATGAGGGACCCGCTTTTTATGCTATGGGTGATTCAAAAAACAATGTTTGGTTGGGCGCTTGGAATGGCGCATATAAAGCAGCCAAAAATGAGCTGCAAAAAATTAGCGGAATCGACGGCCCGATTTTTATCGTTGGTGAACTTGAAGATGCTATCGTAGCGCTGGGCACAGAAACCATGTGGCTTTTTCAGCATGGCGAATGGCTCCAGCAAAGAATGCCGTTTTCCCGGCGTCTCCGTCAAGCGATCGCAGATAAAAATGGCGGCTATTGGGTTGCCACGGGAATGGGTTTGTATCACCACACCATTGACCAAAACCGACTTTTCCAAAATGAAGAGGAATTGCTTTCAGCGGATGTCCGTGATCTTGCTTTTAATGATAAAGGACGGCTATGGATTGCTGGATTGGGTGGCATTACTATCTATCAGGGTGAGAAACGAATCGGACAAATTACCCAAAAAGATGGACTGCCTGATATCGATGTTAATGCGTTAGCAAAAGCGCCTGATGGAAAAATGTGGATCGGCACGAATCATGGTGTCGCCCGGTTTAATGGCAAAAATTGGTCGCTGTTGTTTGGCCAGCGCTGGCTGTTGGATGATGAAGTTCGTGACATTATTTTTGATACTGTTGGCACAGGCTGGATCGCTACGGCCAAAGGCGTGAGCGCCATTAAACAAAAGAAAATGACGTTAGCTCAAAAAGCAAACCATTTCTTCCGCGTTACCTACCAGAGACATGTCCGTCCTCCTTATTTGGTGGAAAAAAACTTACTGCCAGTTCCTGGTGATACGACCAAATGGGAGCCGCTTGATGACGATAATGATGGGCAATACACTAGCCTGTACTTAGCCATGGAATCTTTCCGCTACGCAGTGACGAAATCGCCCGAAGCAAAAGAACGGGCGCAAAAAGCTTTTGAAGCGTTGCGCTTTCTGCAAACAGTAACAGCAACGCCCGGTTTTGTGGCCCGAACTGTGATCCCCAGCGAATGGAAAAGAATGTTCGACCCCAATCGAGAATACACAGCCCGTGATTGGGCCGAGATTCAATTTCGAGAACCGCGCTACAAACCAATGGAGAAACGCTGGCGGCTTTCTGGGGATGGTAAATGGCTCTGGAAAGGCGATACCAGCAGTGATGAAATTACCGGCCACATGTTCGGCTATCTGTTTTACTTTGATCTAGTAGCCAATAAAAAAGAAAAAAAACGCGTGGCTGAACACGTTTGCAAAATTGTGGATTACATCATTAACGGTGGTTTTGTGCTCAGAGATATTGACGGCAAGCACACTCGCTGGGGTGTATGGGCGCCGGAGCGGCTCAATTTTGATCCCGATTGGAAAGCGGAACGCGGCATCAATTCGGTGGAAATCCTTTCCTATCTGAAATTGGCTTATCATGTAAGCGGAAAAGAAATGTATCAATCCGAATATTTGAAATTGTTGCATGAGTTCAATTATATTGAAAATGTGCAGCAGGCCAAAACATTCAATCCATCCTGGATTACGCATATTGACGATGAATTATTGGCGCTGGCATTCCCCTGTTTGTTGCTGCATGAGCGAGATTCTGCTTTGCTGAAATTATACCGCGATAGCCTGGATCGCTGGTATTCTGGCGTCCAAGCTGACGAAAGCCCTTATTTTGATTTTACCTATGCCATGCTGAGTGATTTTCTGCCAGATGTCCCGCGTATTTTACAATGGTTTTGCGACACTCCATTGGATCTGGTGCGCTGGCGACTGGATAATGCGGGGCGAATGGATGTGAGAATAGTTCGCTCACCAGAATTGGAAAATCTGCAAACCGATCGAATGCTCCCCATTAGCGAACGCTCGTTTTTTCGTTGGGATAACAATCCCTGGTATGCAGTTCAAGGTGATGGCGGGCATACCGAAGCTGATGGCGTTTTCTGGTTGTTGCCATATTGGATAGGGAGATATTTGGGATTTATTGATGCGACTAATTAATGCTAAAACGTATCAGATTGTATGCAATACAGTGAAAGATTTAATCATTTAATGTGGAGGAAGTTATGAAATCAACCAAAAAAGGCAAGGCACAGATAACCCGCCGCAATTTTATTAAAGGTGCAACTGCGGCAGCCGCCTTTACCATTGTGCCGCGCCATGTTCTTGGCGGCGCTGGCTACCAAGCGCCGAGTGATAAACTAAACATTGCCACCGTGGGCATTGGCGGCATGGGAAAAGAAAACACCAAAGCATGCAGCGAAGAGAACATTGTGGCGCTGTGTGATATCGACGAAAAATATGCCGCGCCGGTTTGGGAAACCTATCCCCATGCTAAAAAGTATCTTGACTTTCGTGTGATGTTGGAAAAACAGAAAGATATCGATGCTGTTATCGTGGCTACGCCAGATCATAATCATGCAGTAATTGCCATGGCTGCCATGCAATTAGGCAAACATGTTTATGTACAAAAGCCAATGACGCATTCGGTGTTTGAGGCGCGCAAGCTTACCGAGGCAGCGCGCTATTATAAGGTAATTACGCAAATGGGCAATCAGGGTCATTCGGGCGATGGCACTCGTCTTGTTTGTGAATGGATCTGGGACGGCGCCATTGGCGATGTCCATGAAGTCCATGCGTGGACTAATCGGCCGGTCTGGCCGCAAGGTGTTGAGGTCGGTCGTCCCACAGACACGCCGGCAATTCCGTCGACCTTGAACTGGGACAAATGGTTAGGTCCGGCGCCGTTTCGGCCTTATCATCCTGACTACCTGCCGGAAAAATGGCGCGCCTGGTGGGATTTTGGCACCGGTTCATTGGGTGATCTGGGCTGCCATGTGCTTGATCCAGCCTTTTGGGCGCTCAATTTAAAATATCCCGAAAGCGTGGAGGGCAATATTTCCACCTATTGGGAAGGATTCTGGAAATATACTGAACCCAAAAATGAGATGTATCCGCGTTCGACCATTGTACGCTACAAGTTCCCCGCCCGCGGCAATATGCCACCGGTTCACTTGACCTGGTGGGACGGCGGTTTGATGCCGCCACGACCAGAAATACTCGAGGAAGGCCGGCGGTTGGGCGACGAAGATGGCGGATTACTATTTATCGGTGATAAAGGGACGTTGATGGTTGGCTGTTATGGTATTGGACCACGGTTGATTCCCGAAACTAAAATGCAAGAATATCAAACGCCAGCGCCCTCGTTGGAACGAATACCGGAAGGCTCAGCCGGCCATGAACGTGATTGGGTCAGAGCGTGCAAAGATGGCAAGCCCGCTTGTTCCAATTTCGATTATTCGGGTCCGCTTACTGAAATGGTGCTGATGGGAAACTTGGCGGTGCGTTTTCCGCAAAAAAGGCTATTGTGGGATGGTGTGAACATGCAGGTTACCAATGACGAAGTCGCCAATGCTTATGTGCGACGCGAATATCGAGAAGGATGGAGTTTATAAGGAAAAGTCGGCAGCCATGCTATTCGTTAGCCTCTAATCATTATTGTTAGGATAAACCACTCTTAAGATGGCACGAAAAGGTTAGACAATTGGAGGCTGGTGAAGCAGGCTGCCGGCTATTTTGCTTTTCAGCAGAAGAGCAAAAATGTGCTGAGCTGAAATTTCAATATAAAGGTGATAGGTGAGCACAGAACTAAAATACAGCAGAAGAAAGTTCTTTAAAAAATTGGCTCTTTCGGGATTGATTTTTTCTGGCATCACTGGGAGGACCAGCAATCAGAAAACGAAAAAATGGATAAAAACCAAGCATTGGGATATAATCGTTGTCGGCGGCGGTCCCGGTGGGATTCCGGCTTCGGTGGCAGCGGCTCGAAATGGTGCTCGAGTCTTGCTTGTGGAACGCTACGGCTTCTTGGGTGGCATGGCCACTTCGGCGCTGGTTCATCCTTTCATGAAATATAAAGCCGGAGAAACAGTGCTTACGCGAGGCTTATTTGAAGAGTTTGTTAATAGGCTCATAGCAAACCAGGCAATGTTAGCTGATCGCCAGCATTTCGACTCCGAGCCAATGAAATGGCTGCTCGATCGCTTTGTTTTGGATTCACAGGTGGATTTATTATTGCATACGCAAGCGGTCGGTGTGCTCAGGGAAAGGAAAAAAATAAAAGCAGTACGAATCTTTCATAAAGGAGGTTTTGAAGACATCAGCGCTGAGATTTTTATTGATTCGACTGGAGATGGTGACCTTGCCGCCTGGAGCGGTGCAATCGTTGAAATCGGCAGAGAAGGTGACCACCAGTGTCAACCCATGACGCTCAATTTTCGCATGGCAAATGTTGATATCAACGCTATGCCGACTGGATCAGAAATTAATCGACTTTTTGATGAGGCAAAAGCCCGAGGCGAAGTGACCAATCCGCGTGAAAATGTTTTGAAGTTTTTGACGGTACATCCGGATGTCATTCATTTTAACACGACACGAGTGATTGGCAAATCAGTACTGGATGGCTGGGAATTCACAGAGGCAGAAATTGAAGGCCGTCGCCAAGTAACCGAAATGGTTGGCTTTTTAAAAAAATATGTCAAAGGTTTTGAGAATTCTTATTTGATGCAAATGGGCACTCAAATCGGCGTACGTGAATCGAGACGTGTCATCGGCAAATATGTGCTCACTGCCGATGATGTGCTGTCGGCGAGGCACTTCAACGATGGCATCGCCTGTGCCTCGTATCCTATCGACATTCACAATCCGACCGGAACCGGCACTGACATTCGTCAACTGAAGGAAGGCACCTATTATACAATTCCTTACCGTTGTCTGCTGCCAGTGGGGGTCGATAATTTGCTCATTGCCAGCCGCTGCATTTCAGCTACTCACGAAGCCCATTCTTCGCTGCGAATAATGCCAGTCGTCTGGTCCATTGGCGAAGCAGCCGGAACAGCGGCTTCTTTGTGCTTGAAAAGCCAAATAACTCCCACAGAATTGGAGGCGGCTCAATTGCGGCAGAAGCTGCTGCAGCAGGGAGCTTTTGTGTGATGAACGATCCAGAAAAAACAAATTCACGAGAAAGGAAAAGCATAAGCAAAAGCTAAAGCAAATGGAATATGTCAAAGTTTAGATCAAAATTAAGAAAGACTAAGGATGTAAAAATTTTTTTTAATCTTAACCTTTGCTTTTCGTTAGGTCTTGCTGCTGATTAGTCGAAATTTAGTGAACATACGCTTGAAAATAGGATGAATAAACAGCTTTTGTTGCGTCGTCAGTTTCTGAAAGTTTTGGGTCTTAAGGGGATTTTCTTGTACCTGCCTAAAACGCTGGTCGATCAAAAATCGCTTGAAAAGCCCAACATACTTTTTATCTTAGCTGATGATTTAGGTTGGGGACAATTAGGCTGTTACGGCAGCAATTTTTATGAGACACCCAATTTGGATAATCTTGCCGCTGAAGGGATGCGCTTTACCAATGCTTATGCTGCGGCGCCAATGTGTTCGCTAACTCGCGCTAGCATTATGACGGGTAAATATCCGGCCAGATTGCCTCTGACAGATTTCATCAAAGGAGGCAAACTGCCGGCGGGAAGCAAGCTGGCGCATCCAGAGTGGACGAAATTTTTGCCCCTGGACGAAATAACTATCGCAGAGGTTTTAAAGCAAAATGGATACCCTACTGCGCTATTCGGCAAATGGCATTTGAGCGCAGACTATCTCCCGCCAGAAAGCTTGCCACTTAATCCCGATAAGCAAGGTTTCGACGAGACATTTCTGACTTACAAACCTTCGCCAGCCATGGCACAGGAGTGGCAGACGCCGGCAGATGACAGACACAACGTGGAAGTTATCACTCAGAAAGCTGTGCAATTCATTGAAAATAACCAGCAGCGGCCGTTTTTCCTGTTCGTTGCTCATAATACAATTCATAATCCATTGATGGAAAAAAGTCATCAATTGAAAAATTCAAAAATAAGCCGAATAGCCAGCTGCCAGAAAATAATCCTATAATTGGCGCCATGCTGGAGACATTTGACTATAGCGTTGGCAGATTGATTAAAAAAATTGAGGAACTTGATTGGTCAAAAAAAACGATCATTTTCTTTTTTTCAGATAATGGCGGATTGGAAAAGAGTGCAGACCAAACCCCATTGCGCAGCGGAAAAGCCAATTTATATGAAGGTGGTATTCGTGTGCCATTAATCGTGAGTTGGCCAGGCCAAATAAAACCGGGAACTGTGAATGAGCAGATAGTTAGCAGCATTGATTTTTTCCCCACGATTTGTGATATTGCTGGCGTAGAAAACACCTATCAGATCGACGGGGTCAGCCTTCTGCAAGAACTAAGACAAACTGGTAGTTTGCAGCGCGAGGCAATCTTTTGGCATTATCCCCATTACCACAGCGCTGGCCAAGGACCGTGCAGCGCAATCCGGATAGGTGATTTCAAATTGATAGAATGGTTTGAAAAAAGTACCTTCGGTATTTCAACCGAGGGCGCGCTGGAATTGTACAATCTAAAAGACGACTTAGGCGAACAGAACAATCTGGTTTTTGAACAATCGGATCTGGCTATTAAAATGTTTCAGAAGTTAAAAGCCTGGCGCGTCTCTGTCGATGCACAGGAAATGCAAAGGGCAGAGAGCTTAAAATAATAAGTGGTGAATGAATCAAAAAAATTAGCAAGTCGACGGAACAGCCGACGCTTAATGGCGTTTGAAAGAAGGAGTTTTTTGACAATTTGAAATAATTGATCCTGTATTCTTGCCATGCTAATACAATTTATGGAGATTAAGATGGACTCTGGGCGCTATTTTAAAATGTTTCTTTCCTTTATACTGCTGCTTTTTATTTTAGCAAGTTGTTCTTATTTTAAAGCGATCAAAAAACCGGAAGTCAAGCCTGCTGAGCGTATTGCTCTCCCAGAAATTTTTACAGATAACATGGTGCTCCAGCAGAAAAAACGGTGCAACATTTGGGGGACTGCCGCTCCGGGAGGATTAGTTACGGTTCAATTTGCCAATCAAACCAAAAAAGCGATAGTTAAAGAAAATGGAAAGTGGTTGGTTGAGTTATCCCCTAAAAAAGCTGGCGGACCGTTTGAGTTGGTTGTTTTTGGTTTGGATACGCTACGATTTAAAAATATTCTGGTTGGCGAAGTATGGGTATGCTCCGGTCAGTCGAATATGGAATGGACAGTGAGCAAGGCGGCCAATGCGATTGAAGAAATTCAGCAGGCAAACTATCCGGCAATTCGCTTGTTCACCGTGAAGAGGACAGTCTCGCCAGTTCCATTGGATACGATTCCTGCTGCTGGTTGGCAGGTTTGCACGCAGCAGACCATACCTGATTTTTCAGCCGTGGCTTATTACTTTGGCCGGCAGCTTCATAAAAAGTTAAATGTGCCCATCGGACTTATTCATACCTCCTGGGGCGGCACGCCGGCTGAAGCCTGGACAAGTCAAAAAACTTTAAAAACCTTACCAGACTTTGTTCAAAAGATACAAGCCATGGAAGCAAATTTGGATTCATTAAAAGAGATTTACTCCAGTGACCAATCGAGCTTTGAGCTGTTGCTGAAAAAGTGGCAGGATAAATTAGTCGCTTTGGAAAAGGGAACGCTCTCCAATCAATTAGCCTGGTACGAACCGCAATTGGATATCTCGAGCTGGGGGGAGATGGAAGTTCCCCGAAAATGGGAGCAGCAAGGACTGGAAGGTTATGATGGCATGGTCTGGTTTCAGAAAAAAATTGTCATCCCCAGCAGCTGGCAGGGCGCTGATTTAGCGCTATATTTTGGTCCGATTGATGATGCTGATGTGACCTGGTTTAATGGAATCGAGGTGGGACAAACCAGCAGCTATAACCTTGCCAGAATTTATACAATTCCAGCATCAGCAGTTAAAGCTGGTGAAAATACCATCGCTGTTCGAGTATTTGACCATGGCGGCGATGGCGGCTTTTGGGGCGAAAAAATCCAGTACCATCTCGATTGCCCAGCAGGGGAGTCCATTGATTTGTCAGGAGAATGGCGCTATCAACCAAGTCTGGATTTAGCCAAGTTGCCGTCAAGCTATCAACGGCCAATTCGTCCAAGCAATACCCCGTCTTTCCTGTACAACGCCATGATTCATCCGTTAATTCCGTTTGCCTTTCAGGGTGTAATTTGGTATCAAGGCGAGGGAAATGCTGGGCGGGCTTATCAATACCGTGAGCTATTTCCGGCAATGATCACCGATTGGCGGCAAAATTGGGGACAGGGTGATTTCCCCTTTTTGTTTGTGCAATTGGCGAATTTTATGCCAATCAAGCCTGAGCCCGCTGATGATGCCTGGGCTGAACTGAGGGAAGCCCAGCTCTGGACGTTGTCGCTACCTAATACTGGTATGGCCGTGATCATTGATATCGGCGATGCTGAAGATATTCATCCGAAAAACAAGCAGGAGGTGGGCCGGCGGTTGGCGCTCAATGCGCAGCGTTTGGTCTACAAAGAAAAAATTCCCTATTCAGGACCAATTTATAAAAACATGAAAATTGAAGACAGAAAAATCAGACTGTACTTTGACCATGTTTATCAAGGCTTAAAAGCAAAGGGAGAAAAACTGACTGGTTTTGCCATTGCTGGAATCGATAGCAACTTTTATTGGGCTGATGCTACCATTGAAGGCAAAACGGTGGTTGTTTCTTCAACGCACGTGCCCAAGCCAATTGCGGTGCGTTACGGTTGGGCCTCCAATCCGGTATGTAATCTCTATAATTCAGCCGACTTGCCAGCTTCACCTTTCCGGACCGATGAATGGCCAGGCATGACCTTCGGCAAGAAATAGGGGCATAAAACTATACAGCTCATTGACAAGGTAGTCAATAATGCGACATATTTTATTCGTATTTGCTTTTTGCTTGCTTGCATTTTGCCTTAGCGCACAACAGAAGGATTCCGATTCCACGTTTGATCCGCAAGCCTATAGACCGATTTTGCGACCAGTTGAACATCAAACGGTTTATCCTGGTTCAGAATTGGTAGTTCGGCTTAGTGGGTACAATGAAAAAGGTCTGCCATTAAAATACGATTTTAGCTGGCCTTTTGGTGGAACTATGGAACAGGTGACGGCAACTTTTCGCTGGCGGGCTCAGGAAAAACACATCGGCGTGCATCCGATAATTTTTACGGCTATTGATACGGTTACCAATCAGCAGGTAAGTCAACCAGCGATTATCACTGTCAAACCGATTCAATATGCGCCGACTATTCAAATTAAATCCAACCGGAAAATTCCCAATGAACTATGGCAAATTCAGGAGGGGGAAGAATTGGTTTTGGTGGTGGAAGCTGCTGACCAAAATGCCAATGATCAATTGCAGCTAACTTATTTTATTGATCAGGATAAGGCTAAAAAATTGGCTAACGCTGTATTTAATGTCAATGACCGAGCAGCAACTTTTTTATGGACGCCAGATAACTCTCAGGCAAAAAAGAAATATATCAACATTACTTTTCAAGCCGAAGATAATACTGGTTTGAAAGGTGAAATCACTATTCCCTTGCTGGTTCAGGATATTCAACATGCGCCGGTTTTTTTGAACAAGACGAAGGAGTTTTATATTAATGAAGGAGAGCAGTTATCCTTCACTATTCAAGCAAAAGACGATGATCAAGAAAAACTTGTCTATAAATTGGTCGCTTCAGAAATAAAACAAAATGATTTTTATTTTAATGAGGAGACCGGACAATTCCAGTGGAAACCGTCTTTTGAATATGCTCAGCGCCATTCCACCTATGCGCTGATTTTTTCCGCCACCGATAATGTCCACACTATTTACGACACGATTCAAGTAAAGGTAGATCCGATAAATTATCCACCAGAAATTGAGCCCATTCGAGATCGAGAAATTCGTGAAGATGAGGAATTGATTTTTCAGCTCTCAGTGAAAGACAAAAATGGTGATGAAAATTTAAAGGTTTCGGTAGCCGAATCAGATATCACTGATTATACTTTTGACGAAAGGAAACGCCAATTTCGATGGAAACCCGATTATGACTTCGTCACCAATCTCGATAAAAAAACTGTTTACCTAACCTTCAAAGTCAGCGATTCGATTTTTGAAGCTGAGCAGACCATGAAGATAACGGTTTATGATCGCGAAAACCCAGCGTTGCTGCAGACGTCATATATCAAGAACTTGCATTTTGCCCGGAAGATTTTTGCTGAAGTTGATACTATGGATAAAAAAGTAACCCAGTCGGTGAAAAGCAAAAGGCATTGGAACCGCGTGTTTGATATTTCTAATATTCTGGTTAGTACCTTTGTGGGCATTGCCAGTTCATCACTGATGTCGGAGAAGGTGCAGCAGTCTGCTGTTCCCATCGGTGCGACCATAACCGCTTTGATCGGCATTCGTTCTGTGCTCGATAAATCCGACCGCAATCTGTTGGATCTGAAAACACAAGCTGTTCTGTTACGGGGTAATATGGAAAGCGCCATCAATTATATGGTGCGGGAATATGGCGAAAATCCCAATCTCAGCGTAACCGATACCCGACGCTTTAAAGATGACTTGAATAATTTCAAAGAGAAAATAGAATTTTGTGACAGCCAAAAAGAGAAAATGAAAGCAGAATTATCCGTCAATAAGCTTTAGTTTTCTCCTACGTTTTCTGACGGACAACAAGCCGATATCATCACCGATTGAATTGACCAATTCGCAAAGTAGATAACCTGTTCTATAAGTCACGGGAAGGCTTTTATTTTGAGTCCAACGCCGTTGACAGCTAAAATTTATCCGAATCTTTTTGTTGACTTTTAAATTTAATTTGCTTATTTTAACGCCACAAAAATTTGAAGCTTATCAGAGTTTATTTTATCTGCACAATACAAGACAGTTAATAAAGAAGAGACCATGCCGATATTTGAATATCGATGTCAGGAGTGTTTTTTAAAATTTGAGGAATTGATCCGGAGTCAAGCTCAGGAACAATCAATTTTGTGCCCTGACTGCAGCTCGCCGAACGTAGCCAAGCAAATGTCCAAGTTCGGCTTTTATTCGCCATCGGCTGATGCAGGCGCGAGCAGCAGAGCTGGCGCTTCTTCATGCAGTTCGTGCAGTAGTGGAAATTGTGCCCATTGTCATTAGCGGGCGATGGATTTCTTCCTCGATCTGAAAAGGAGGGTTAGAATAAAAAAAGCTTGTTCACAACCAGGAGGCTAATACTGTGACAAAAGCAGATATCGTGGATATTCTTGCTGAAGGAACTGGTTTGACCAAAATAGAAACTGCTGCAGTTGTAGATGGAATTATTGCTACCATCAGTTACGCCTTAAAAAAAGGTGAACCGGTCGATTTCCGCGGCTTCGGCAGATTTCATACTGTAGAAAGGGCGCCACGGTTAGGACGTAATCCGAAAACAGGCATTGAAGTGCCTATTCCAGCTCGGAAAATGCCAGTGTTCAGAGTATCCAAGCATTTGCGAGAGTTTGTCAACGCTCCTTTTGAACCAGATGAGCAGTTTGAAATTCCGCAGCATTAGCTAGCAGACTCTGTGTATTTTGGGTGCGGTGCTGTATAAATGAAATTATTTGCTTTGCTGCAACATTTTGGAAAAACAGCTGGTTTTAATCGCCTCGCTTATCAAAAGTATCAAAAAGCAATCGGAGAATATTATTTCGAGTTTTATGTCGCCCCTTTTGCTCAGGGAAAAAATATTCTCGATGTGGGCTGCGCCGAAGGTGGTGTGTTAGAGGCGTTCGCGGAACATGATTTTGTCTGCACCGGGCTGGAGTACCAGCAGCAGCGTCTCGAGTTTGCCAGGCAAACCGGCTCAAAGCAGATTGAGTTTATACTTGGCAATATCGAAGAGATCAAATTCACCCAACAATTTGATGTCATTTTGATGCTTGATGTTATCGAACATCTGGTTCACAAACGACATGCATTAGAGAACATTAAGCAGGCGTTGAGTCCGGAGGGAATATGCGTAATTTCTTTTCCACCATTCACTTCAGCGTTTGGCGGTCATCAGCAAGTGATGAGTTCAATTTTAAAGTTTTTCCCGTTTGTGCATCTGCTGCCAGAGAATTCGTACCGCTGGCTGCTGCAGCACCTTGAAAAGAAAAACATTGAAGCTCACCTAAACAATTATCGAACCGGTATCACGATTCGACAATTTGAAGAATTAGTGGCAGAGATAGGCTTTGACATTAGAAAAAAGATTTTTCATTTTATCAGGCCAAGACAGGCATTACGGTTTGGGATAAAGATTAGACAAAATAATTTTAAATTTTTAAGAGACTTTTTGAGCACAGGTGCCATTTATATTTTAACAAGAAGAAATTGATGATGCTAATAATTCAAGCTATAAATTGAGAAGCAGAAAGTATGGAGGAGGTGAAGACATGCCGAGTGGTAAAAAACGAAAACGGGCAAAGATAGCCACACATAAAAGAAAAAAACGACTCCGAAAAGATCGACATAAAAAGAAAAAATAGCTGGCAACGCTAAGTTTGACCTTTGCATCGAGATTAATTCTTTTTTGTGAACGTCATTTTATGAATATGAATTTTCCATACCAAAGTACTCAGGATTATGTCTTGAGATATGCAGTCTGATCTTTAATCAAAAGAGGTATTTCTAAATACCTCTTTTCATTTTTTGGGGAAACACTACCACCAATGAGCTTTGAATTCCAATCAGCAATGGATCCCGGCAACGTCATGACGGTGTCTGAATTAAACTACTCCATAAAAGAATTGCTGGAAACGTCTATTCCTGTGCTCTGGCTCGAAGGGGAAATATCAAACTTTAAATTTCATAGTTCGGGGCATGTCTATTTTTCGTTAAAGGATAAGGAGTCTCAAATTCCTGCTGTGATGTGGCGATCGAGAAACGCACAACTTTTTTTCACGCCGCAGGATGGCATGAAGGTGCTGGCGCTGGGCAAAGTTAATGTTTTTCATAAGCGAGGCTATTATCAGTTCGATGTGATAAAAATGCAGCCAGCCGGCGTTGGAGAGTTGCAGATGGCGTTTGAACAACTGAAGCAAAAGCTTTTATTAGAAGGGCTTTTTGCTGAAGAGCTTAAAAAAAAGTTGCCCAGCTATCCTGAACGAATAGGCATTGTAACCTCGCCGACCGGGGCAGCCATTCAGGATTTGCTCCATATTTTGCAGCGTCGTTTTCCCAGCGCTGAAATTATTCTGAATCCGGTCAAAGTGCAAGGCGAAGGAGCTGCGCAGGAGATCGCTGCTGCCATCGATGATTTCAACGCCTTTGGCAGAGTTGATCTGCTCATCGTTGGCCGAGGCGGTGGCTCATTGGAAGATTTGTGGGCGTTTAATGAGGAAATTGTTGCCAGGGCAATTTTTCGCTCTCACATTCCTGTCATCTCTGCCGTTGGGCATGAGATTGACTTCACCATTAG
This sequence comes from uncultured Cytophagia bacterium, assembly GCA_964571835.1. Lineage (GTDB taxonomy): Bacteria > Zhuqueibacterota > Zhuqueibacteria > Thermofontimicrobiales > Thermofontimicrobiaceae > CAZNDR01. The sequence continues at coordinate 24,954 of CAZNDR010000004.1, forward strand.
CGATTTTGTGGCAGACCTGCGCGCACCTACTCCATCGGCAGCAGCGGAATTGGCAGTGCCTGATCGCTTTGAATTGATCAACCAGATCAATGAATGGATAAAGAAAATGTTGGAGATTTGTTTCAACAAAATTCAATTTGAACGCGAGCATTTGAGTGCCTTGACCAACAGCTACTCTTTTAGGCGTACACCGGATAAAATCAAAGAAAACCAGCAACGGATTGACGAGTTAGTCCACACCATGCAGTTATCCATTGTCCATTTTTTAGCCATGTCTGCAGGACGAGTGAAAAGTTTGGCTCAACGGCTGCACTCGTTATCTCCCAATTCGATTCTGAAACGAGGCTACAGTGTGTGCACGCGGCTGCGCGACGGCATTGTCGTGAGAGAGGCGAAAATCTTGACCGAAGAAGAAAAAATAGCTGTGCAGTTTTATCGAGGGAAAATTAGAGGGATCGTCGAAGAAATTGAACGAAATGAATAAAACTTAAAAGGCCTAAATTTTAAATTGACTCAACTGAACTAAAATTATAAATAGATAAGATAACTTTGAATTAGCAATAACAGATCAGGCTCAGGAATAAAAAACTGAAAAGGGATCAATTTTTGAAATGAACCCTTATTGCCTCAGAAGATAGAATGAACAGGTAGTCTTTTCCATTAACAATTTTTCACCGTCAGCCTGGGCGCAATCGAGGGCTATTTCGATATTTATCTTTATATTTTTATTGTCTAATTGGATTTTTACCTTCGAATTTATAAAATTAAAATCGGTGCCATAACTTTTTCATTTGATACAAGATAAGCCAATGGGGAGCCATTGATGTCTGAAAAAACTTTTGAACAAGCGATTTCCGAGCTGGAGAAAATCGTTGAGGAATTGGAGCAGGGCGATCTGGCTTTGGAAGAATCATTAAAAAAATTTGAAGCCGGATTGAAGCTATCGAAGCTGTGTCAGGATAAATTGAACCAGGTCGAACAAAAATTAAAAAAGCTGGTTAAAACGCCGGACGGCTTTGAATTGGAAACGATGTAATTTTGCAGGAATTAAAGATGACAGAGTTATTGTTGGATAGAATTAATTCACCAGAGGATGTAAAAAAATTATCTATCCCGGAGCTGGCTTGTTTGGCCAAACAGATTCGGGAATTTATCATTACCACCATTTCCAAAACTGGCGGCCATTTAGCTCCCAGCCTGGGAGTAGTGGAGTTGACGTTGGTGCTACATTATTTGTTCGATAGTCCCAGAGATAAAATCATTTGGGATGTTGGTCATCAGGCTTATGCGCATAAAATTGTCACTGGGCGTAGGGACCGTTTTCACACCATTCGCCAGTTAAACGGTCTGAGCGGATTTCCCAAACGATCAGAGAGTATGCACGATCATTTCGGCACTGGTCACGCCAGTACTTCCATTTCTTCAGCTTTGGGTATGGCTTGCGCCAGAGATTTGGCCGGTGAAAATTATCATGTCATTGCTGTGATTGGCGATGGCGCGCTGACGGGCGGATTGGCATTGGAAGGCTTGAACAATACGGGTGCTTCTGGCAAAAGGGTAATTGTCATTTTAAACGATAATGAAATGTCCATTTCCAAAAACGTGGGCGCTTTTGCCAATTATTTGACGACCTTAATTACCATGCCATCCTATAATAAAATTAAAAATGAAATTTGGCAACTCACTGGCAAGCTATCGATTTTAGGCAGCAAGATTCGTAATATTGTGGGCCGGGTGGACGAAAGTCTGAAGTCGATTTTGGTGCCGGGATTGTTATTTGAACGGTTAGGCTTTCGCTATTTTGGCCCGATTGATGGACATAATATTTCCCGATTGATCAGAGTTCTCAAAGTGATCAAATCGCTCGATGGACCAATGCTATTGCATGTAATAACGCGTAAAGGAAAAGGTTACGAACCGGCGGAAAAAAATGCCTCAATTTTTCACGGGCTGGGTGCTTTTGATAAAGAGACCGGGCAGGCAGTTAAACATGGCTCAATCCCTTCTTATAATAGTATTCTGGGCAAGACCTTGACCGAGATTGCTAAAGAAAATAAGAAAATTGTTGCTATCACCGCAGCCATGGCGTTGGGCACAGGTCTCATTCATTTTGCTGATAAATATCCCGAGCGGTTTTTTGATGTGGGCATTGCTGAAGGACATGCGGTCACTTTTGCTGCCGGCTTAGCTTGCCAGGGTCTAAAGCCGGTGGTAGCGCTGTATTCATCCTTTTTGCAGAGAGCTTATGATAGTATCATTCACGATGTCGCTTTACAAAAACTTGCCGTAGTATTTGCCATTGATCGTGCTGGCTTGGTTGGTGATGATGGGCCGACTCATCATGGAGTTTTCGATCTCAGCTATCTGCGCATCATCCCTAATTTAGTGGTGATGGCGCCTAAAGATGAGCTCGAACTGAAAAGAATGCTGCTCACAGCCGTTAACTATCAAAATGGACCTATCGCATTGCGCTATCCGCGCGGCAGCGGTATAGGCGTCAATTTAGCTGTACCAGTTACCGAAGTTGAAATTGGTCGAGCTGAAATACTTGCTAAAGGCAAAGATGTTTTAATAGTAGCGGTCGGACCGGTCGTTTATAATGCGCTCAAAGCACGTGAAAAACTACTGGCTCAACATATCGAAGTCATGGTCGTCAATGCGCGTTTTATTAAACCATTGGATGAGGAGTTGTTTTGTGAGCTGTTCAAAAAATTCAGCTTAATTGTGACACTGGAAGACAATAGCATCCAGGGAGGCTTTGGCAGCGCCTTAAATGAATTGTTGGTTCAAAAGGCTGACAAACACATCATGCTGCATCGTTTGGGCATACCAGATTGGTTTATCGAACAAGGTGCGCTGGATGAGTTGTACCGGCAGGTGGGTTTAGATGTCGAAGGCATTGTTAAAGCTGTCAGCGAAAAATATAAATGGATGAAATCCCGGCGCCGAGGATTGAAAAAATGGTTGTGAAGAGACACGAAGCGTTGTTATTCGACGATTCATCTGCTAATGGGCACAGCAGTGGCACGATGTTTTTGAAAAAATTAAGCAATTGACGCCGGCTTCACGGATTGCAATGCAACGGCTTTTCGGTTTTTCTGCTGAGGTCTTGACAGTAATTGGCGTTGCTAACCGCGTTCCTGAATTTGTTGCTTTATTAATGGGGAATGACCATTCATGACATTTGGAATTAGAGGCAATACCACCAAGGGAATTGTTCGGGGGGTTGTGGTCGAATTATTACAATGGTTAGCAGATCGGCATTTGAGTTTTGTTCTTGATGAAGAATTGGTAAACTACCTCAGATTGCCTTTTCACGTAAATAGTGAAAAACTCGAGAGTCTTGCCAATAAATGTGATATCGTATTGGCGTTTGGGGGAGATGGTACTATACTTTCGACAGCTCGGGCGATAGGTTCATCGGGAGTGCCCATATTAGGTGTCAATCTCGGGGGGCTGGGTTTCCTTGCCGAGGTACAGCTAGAAG
>CAZNDR010000005.1:0-27178 GCA_964571835.1 uncultured Cytophagia bacterium
TGTCTATATTGAAAAAGGCGCCGGAGTGGACAGCAGTTTTTCCGATGAAGATTTTCAAAAAGTGGGCGGAGAGATCGTCTTTTCAGGGGAAGAAGTTTTTAAACGCTCTGATCTGATCGTAAAGGTGATGCCTCCGATCGAGCGTGAAAGCGAACAACTACGCACCAATCAAATGATCTTTTCTTTTCTGCAATTAGCGCTGCAGAAAAAAAACGCGCTGCAAAATTTAATTGAGAAAAAGATCACCGCAATCGGCACTGAGCTGATTGAAATTGCACCAAAATATAGGCCGGTTTTGGTCGCCATGAGCGAAATTGCCGGTAATATGATGCCGCAGATTGCTGGTCGCTTTATGCAATGCGATAGCGGCGGCAGAGGAATTGCTATTGGCGGTTTTCCCGGGATTGCTCCTTCCACCATTGTCGTATTGGGAGCTGGTAATTTGGGATTTAATACGGCAAAAAATTTCGTAAATTTAGGTGCACAGGTAATCGTTCTCGATGAAGACATTACGCGGCTTAGGCATGTCGAAAATGAATTGGGCGGCAAAGTCATTACCGCTATTGCCAACCATTATTCGATTGATAAAGCCTTAAAAACTGCCGATGTTTTTGTTACCGCTGTTTTTCAGGCCGCTAAAAAAGCACCTATTTTAATTAGACGAGAGCAACTTAAAACAATGAAAAAAGGGGCACTAATCATTGATGCAGCGATTGACCACGGCGGTTGCGTGGAGACCAGCCGACCGACAACTCACTCGGATCCGATTTTTAGAGAAGAAGGCATCATTCATTATTGCGTGCCTAACATTTCCTCGGCAGTTGCTCGCACCAGTTCTCGGGCTCTGAACAATATTGTGCTGCCTTTTGTTCTCTCGATTGCCAGAGATGGATTACAAGCAACTTGTGAATATAATAAGACACTCATTTCCGGAATGTACATTCATCAGGGCAAATGCATAAATAAAGGTGTTGCCGATTTATTTGGTTTTGAATTCAATAAACATCCAAGTTAAAAGAGGCATATTACCAAGTAGCCGGACATTATAAAAAATTAAGACTCAATATTTAAAATAGATATTAAAAATGGCAATTGTTTTTTTATTTAATCCAGAGAGAGTTTATTATGATTTTAAGCGAAGAATATAAGAAAAAGTTGACCACAGCAGAAGATGCCGTATCGATCATTAAAAGTGGGATGCGAATTTATGTTTCAGGAAATGCTGCGACTCCTTATGTTTTGATCAGTGCATTAGCTGCGAGAAAAGATGAGTTAGAAGATGTCGACGTGGTGCATGTTTTGTTATTAGGTGATGATCCGTTATCAGCCTCTGGCATGGAAGGGCATTTCAGGCATAAATCATTATTTGTTGGACCAGCCGATCGAAATGCAGTTCATGAAGGAAAAGCAGATTATTTCCCCATTTTTCTCTATGAAATTCCTGATCTTTTTATCCATGGGACTCTGCCGCTTGATGCTGCCATAATCCAGACTTCTCCGCCAGATGCCCACGGCTTTTTATCCTTCGGTGTAGAAGATTTGGCAACCAAGGCAGCAGCAGAAAACGCCAAGCAACTGATTGTGCAAGTAAATGATAAAATGCCGAGAACGCTGGGCAATTGTTTTATTCATATATCACGAGCTACGAAAATTGTCGAAACCTCAGAAGATTTGCCTGAATTAGCTCTCAAACCACCAAATGAAGTCGAACAAAAAATTGGCGAATATATCGCGGACTTAGTGGAAGATGGCTCAACTATGCAAATGGGCATAGGTGGAATACCTAACGCCGCTTTGAGTGCCATGGCCAATAAAAAAGATTTAGGCGTCCATTCTGAGATGGTATCTGATGGCATTGTTGAGGTCGTCGAAAAAGGAATTATCACCGGCGCCAAAAAAACCTTACATCGAGGAAAAATCGTCGCCACATTTTTATTAGGAACGAGAAAGCTTTATGATTTTGCCCACAATAATCCACTGTTCGAAATGCATCCGGTGGAATATTGCAATGATCCATTTATCATTGCTCAGAATGAAAAAATGGTAGCCATCAATTCTGCTATTGAAGTCGATATGAGTGGGCAGGTATGTTCTGATTCCATTGGATTTAAAATATATTCAGGTTTTGGCGGGCAGGTTGATTTTATCCGTGGCGCAGCGAGATCAAAAGGTGGCAAGCCAATTATCGCCTTGCCTTCAACGACAAAAAATGACGAGCTCAGCAAAATTGTCATCCATCTCAAAGAAGGCGCTGGCGTTGTAACCAGCCGCGGCGATGTCCATTACATCGTGACGGAATATGGTGTTGCCTATTTGCATGGGAAAAGCTTGCGGAGAAGAGCTGAAGCGCTTATTAAAATCGCCCATCCCAAATTTAGAGATGAATTGACGTTCTTTGCAAAAAAACAAAAATTGATGTAGCTTGGAAGGTTAACTAGTAAACCTTAACATCACTGTCAGCAGCTGACTGCCAATTCGAATATTTGAAAAATGAATATCATGATAAAAAATTTATTCCCAATTTACGAAGCGTGCCTGCTCAAAAAATGAAAAGAGAGTGCAGGTTGAAAATGAAGTCAAGCATACTAAGCAAGAGGAGACAATCATGGCTAAATTGACCGTTGACGATATTGATCTGAAAAATAAAAATGTTTTGATTCGTGTTGATTTTAATGTTCCGTTGAATGAAAATTTGCAGGTTACCAATGATGCTCGAATCATCGCGGCTATTCCCACCATTAAGAAAGTGATAAAATCAAATGGCAAAGCCATACTCATGTCCCATCTGGGGCGCCCCAAAGGAAAAGTAGATGAAGCCAAGCGAATGAGACCAGTGGCAGAAAAGCTTTCCGCTTTGATCGGCAAGAAAGTCAAATATGTTGATGATTGCCTTGGGAACAAGGTGGAAAAAGCAGTTCAAGAATTAAAACCAGGTGATATTTTGTTATTAGAAAACCTTCGTTTTTATGCTGAAGAAGAAAAAAATGATGTTGAATTTGCTAAAAAATTAGCCAAATTAGGTGATGTTTATGTGAACGATGCCTTTGGCACGGCTCACCGTGCCCACGCTTCCACTGAAGGAGTAACCAAAATTATTAAGATTTGCGCTGCTGGCTATTTAATGCAAAAAGAATTGCAGTATTTAGGTGACGCCATTGAAAATCCGGAACGGCCGCTGGTAGCTATTTTGGGTGGAGCAAAAATTTCTGGCAAAATAGATGTCATCGACAATTTGCTCGATAAGGTCGATGCCCTGCTGATTGGCGGCGGTATGACCTATACCTTTCTGAAAGCGAAAAATATCGAGATTGGAAAATCGCTTTTAGAAGCAGATAAAATTGAATTAGCTGCTGAAACGCTGAAAAAGGTCGGCGCTAAAAAAATCGAATTTAAATTGCCAGTAGATCATGTCATTGCTGATAATGTTTCTGAAACAGCTCACGTAAAAACAACGGCCGATGAAAAAATTCCCGCCGATTGGTCTGGCGTTGACATTGGACCGAAAACAATTAAGCAATTTGAAACTGTTTTGAGGAAAGCGCGCACTGTTATTTGGAATGGCCCGATGGGCGTTTTTGAGATCGAAAAATTTTCTAAAGGCACGCTTGCCGTTGCTAATATTTTAGCTGATATCACACAAAAAGGCACCATTACCGTTGTCGGTGGTGGTGATTCGGTCGCGGCTTTAGCTCAAGCTGGCAAAACGGAACAAATTACTCACGTCTCGACTGGCGGCGGCGCCTCGCTGGAGTTTTTAGCTGGCATTAAACTACCTGGCGTGGAAGCGCTCAACGAAAAGTAACACAACTTTTTTAGCAAAATATTATTCTGCTTTCTATAAGTACGAAGCTAATGGTCTAAATTTTGTAACATAAAGCGAAGCATTTTGAAAATAGTGGCGTAATTGTTGCTGGCATTTTGATCAGATAGGATTTGTTTGACAAGTTAATCAGGCCATCTCAATTTTCTCATCTTGTCCTTTCTTTGCCTTTTGAGATAAAAAGAGGATGATAGCCAATTGGTTTTTAATGGAAACCTGTCAATTGCCTTTCCTATTCCGTGGCCCAAATCTTTTGCCTGATGCGTGCATTTTTTTCAAAAGCGGCGGGGAGGAAAACTAATACTCTAATTTCAGATTATTAATAGGCACTGCAGCGAGCTGATTGGAAAGGTAATGAGCAACGATCAAAAAAGCGTGAATCGATTTTCAAAAAATTATATCGAATTTCATGAGAGAATATTTAATGTCCAATTAAAATGTATGCAGCATTTGATAGCCGTATTGCCCTTTCAAAAATTGAATAGCATCGATGTAATTGCTCGCTTATCCAATAAATTGCCCTTATTAAGCAGTGAGGAAATCTTAATAGAGGATAAAAATTTAGAGACGATTTTTGACTTTATTTTTCCCATATTAAAAAAATATTCTTTTCACCATAGGGATCAATTCGCGAAGCTGGAGGAGCTAAATGACCGGCGCAAATTTTCTTTAAAGGTGCTAGTATTGTGGCTGGTCAATCACGATAAGCACACAATTGAAAATCTGGCACAGAAATTACATGTTTCCAGCCAAATTCTCGAACTGGTAGGTGAACTTATTGGAGGTCCATATTTAGAATTAAGTGCAGAATATTTTACCAAAAAGTTATCCCAGTTTCATTGGCGTGAACCATTCTGTCCAATCTGCGGCAATTTGCCATCGATGGCAAAAACAAGTGAGCGGGACAATGTAAAAACCTTATGGTGCCGCTTTTGCGATACGAGCTGGACTTTTTTCGATAAAATCTGTCCATTTTGCATGAATGCAAATGGCGAAACACAGAAAATAATTTTTCTTCCCAATGGAAGACCCTTTAGAATAGAAGCTTGTGACAAATGCAAAAACTATTTAAAAACTGTTGATAGTCGTATGGCGATGGAAGAAATTAATTTTAGCGTGGTAAATATCGCTACCTATTATCTTGATCTATTAGCTAAAAGACACGGCTATCATTTAAATAGCTATTTTAAATTTTACTTTGATGCCAATTGAGACAGGTGGTGTCAATGAACGAAAGTGGAAAATTTACTATTGAAATTCTGGTAAATGAACAACCCATAAAATTGAATAACTTCACGTCAGAGCTAATCAAAAATCTCATTTATGCTGTAATTAGCTCATTGAAGTTGGAAGCAGAGCCCAAAAATATTGACATTAAGCTCAAATCATGATTCCTAATGGTATAATAACTCTCACGACAGATTTTGGCCTTGCCGATGGTTTTGTCGGCGTTATGAAGGGGGTCATTTATAGCATCAATCGGCATGCCCTTATTGTTGATATTACCCACCATATTCCAGCTCAACAAGTGGAAGTCGGCTCTTTTATTTTGCAAAATAGTTATCATTATTTTCCCAAAGGAACTATTCACATTGCGGTAGTCGACCCGGGCGTGGGCAGCCAGCGCAAAATATTGGCAGTGGCAGCTAACGACCATTTTTTTCTTGCACCGGATAATCAAATCCTCAAATATATATTCTATAAAAATGAAACCTTAGCTGTTTACGAAGTGTTAAACCAGACATATTTTTGCAGCCGAATCAGTCAGACTTTTCATGGCCGGGATATTTTCGCTCCGGTAGCAGCACATTTGTCAAAGGGACTTTCGCTAGAAAAGTTAGGCAGCCTCACCACCAATTATAACCGTGGCCTAATCCCGGCACCCAAAAAAATGAATAAAAAAATAATCGGCTCAATTTTGCATGTCGATAACTTTGGCAATTTGATAACGAACGTCGAAGAGCGCCATTTAAGTATTAATCAGTTTGTGATAAAATTGGGCAAAATAATGATTGATGGCTTATCACATTCTTACAGCGATGTTCCTTCTGGAAAATCTTTAGCGATTATAGGTAGTTCAGGCTTTTTAGAAATCGCGGTTAGAGAAGGCAATGCCGCGCAGCAATTTGCTTTAACAACAGGTGATAGTTTAGAAGTAATATTTGATTAAGGCTCCGACGGCAGGAAAATTGCTTATGAACACTTCAACATACTATTCTTCAATCAATAATATTCGTCAACGTTATCAATTTAAGTTGTTCGAACGCGTGCAGGGAAACCGTCCGCACATAAATATAATATTGCTTTTGCTTACTTTCCTTACCACCTATTTGACGAACGGTATATTATATTCTCTTTCCATTATTGCTATTCTGTTGGCACACGAAATGGGACATTACCTCATGTGCCGGAAATACGGAATTGATGCAACTCTCCCCTATTTTATCCCTATGCCACTCCCTCCCTTTGGCACGATGGGCGCGTTTATAAAAATAAAGTCCCCTATTCCGGATAAGCGAGCACTATTTGATGTCGGCATTGCCGGACCGCTGGCGGGTTTTATCGTCACTATTCCGATTTTAATAATCGGCCTGTTTCATTCAGCTTTTATCCCCAAGCCGCAAACAGAAGCCGCTGGTTTCTACATGGGAGAATCAATTTTATTTTCAAAGCTTGCTGAAATCGTATTGGGTATTGAACCAGAAGGCTACGACACGTTGCTGCATCCAATGGCTTATGCTGGTTGGGCAGGTCTATTCGTCACCGCGCTCAATTTGTTGCCCATTGGTCAATTGGATGGTGGTCACGTCATTTATGCTTTATTTGGCTATCAAAAAAGCCAAGATATTTATAAGCTAAGCTTAGCTGCATTTATTGTAGTATGCGCCATCTGGTACATCGGCTGGTTTTTACTCATTGTTTTGCTTTTGTTATTTGGTTTAAAGCACCCGCCGCTGATGAACGATTACCTCGAACTTGATCCGAAACGAAAAATTTTGGCTTATTTGACTTTAGCTATTTTTATTCTCTCCTTTATCCCAATTCCCTTTCACTTGACGTAAAAGGCAAAAATGGTAGATAAAAAATTTACTGCCGATAATAGCCAGCTAATGAAAAAAAAGAACAAGTTCTCACAAGCTTTTGCCAATAAAATATTGCTGAAGTGCATCGCATGCTGTATCATTTTTTTTTCTCTCGAATTCAGTACCGATTTTGTGGAAATTGGTTTAGGCAAAATGATGGACCTGACCAATCCGCTGCGTCCCAAAGTTGGCACTTTTTGGGAAAAAAACAAAAAAGATCAGCTTGCCAATGACCGGCTGAACGAGATCGCCAAAAATCTCCCCATAAGCAATAATGATTTCAGCGCTATGATCGATTTGAAACAATTGGGTGACTTGTTGGAAAAAGAACCGTCTGTACTTTTAAGTCCGGAGCAATTCCGTAATATCTATAATCAGATCCCCTCTCGTTTTGCCTTTGATATCATCTCTCCCTTTGATTTTCTGAAATTATCCCATAGCCGCAAATGGGCCTGGACAAAAATCAGCAAGGGAGAAAATTCATTAAGTTTCTATTTTTTAGATGGCGATAAGCAACTGCTTATGGACACTTATCCACCGTTAACTATCTTGTTCAATGCGCCCGAGGCAAATAATTTGCAGTTGGCAAAACTTGATTCCATGCCCATGTTTCAAGGAAGAACATTTTCGAGAGAACAATTTTTTGCTGCTTTTGATGAATTGTCCGATCCTGTCAAACTGCAGTTAATAAATAATCCCTATCTACTGATTAAATGGGAACCAAACATCAGAAAAGTCGCTATTTCGCGCTATGCCACTCAAAACGTGGTATTATTAGGTTTTGAAATAGTTCAAAATATTTACAGTGAGATCTATACCTTTGAAGCAAGTGAATTAGCAGTAAATTTTTTAATCGCTCGGCTTAATGAAATTTTCCCTGCTCTGGGCTTAGCATTTCCAGAAAAGAACTACTATGAGTATCAGAATTATGAATTTCAATAAAAAACGAATTTTTCTATATTTATCATTCATAGCCTTGCTTGTTTTAACAACTGCCTTTTTTTTTATTATTTTTTCATTGCCCCAGCTTCCAGAAAAGCTGACAGATCAGGTATTAAGCTCACCCACGGAAATTTATTCTGATAGCGGCGAGCTTATCCTCGTGCTCACCAACCGACAAGAGGTAAAACTCAGCCAGATTTCACCATATTTTATCAAAGCCATTTTAGCCATGGAGGATACGGATTTTTTCAAACACAATGGTTTGAATAAAAAAGGTCTAATCCGCGCCATCTTAAACCATGTGCTCACTATGCGGCGAGCTGGTGGTGGCAGCAGTATTACCCAACAGTTAGCCAAAAACATGTACTTTTCTTTCGATCGGAGGTGGAGCCGAAAGATAAAAGATGCCCTGCTCGCCTGCCAGATTGAGCAGCGCTATTCGAAGGAAGAAATTTTAGAAGCCTATTGCAATCAAATAGATATGGGTTCAAATTCTTTTGGCATTGAGCAAGCTTCGCGAACCTATTTCGCCAAACACGCTGACGAGCTCACTTTAGCCGAGGCAGCATTTTTAGCCAATCTCACCCGCTGGCCCACGCGCTATAATCCTTATTTGAATTATGATATCGCCAAAGAACGTCAACGCATCGTGTTGTGGCGTATGCACAAAGCCGGATTTATTACTGAAGCCGAAGCACAGGAGGCTTATGCAACACCTTTGGTTCTAAAACGATTGAACCTTTTTTGGGGCAAAGCCAGCTATTTTCTCGATCACATTAAAAATATGGTCGAGGAAATTTATTCTAGTGAAATATTATCTTATGGCGGGCTCAAAATTTATACGACATTGGATACGCGTTTGCAGGACATTGCCCAGGAAGCCCTGCAGACCAATTTGCCGGACTTGGATAATAAATTGGGATTTAAGGAATATGAATTAGCCAGTTTTGAGGATAAGCTTCATTATATTCAGGCAGCATTAGTGGCAATGGACCCACGAACTGGTAAGGTCAAGGCGCTAGTAGGCGGCAGAGACTTTGCAGTCAGCCAATTTAATCGAGCCATTAGCAATAATCGTCAACCTGGATCATCATTTAAGCCATTCGTTTTTTTAACCGCCATTGATTTAGGAAAATATACGCCGGCTACCATTATTGTTGATTCTGCTGTGACCTTTGAGTATGATCATCAAAAGTGGTCTCCCATCAATTTTGATCATACTTTTAGCGGACCCATCACAATGAAAACCGCGTTATCAAAATCCCGAAATATTGTGGCTGCCAAAGTAATCACTGACACAGATATTACTCCTGAAAAGGTCGTTCAGTACGCGCACCTATTAGGTTTAACAAGCCAGCTCGATGCCAATCCTTCGCTTGCGCTGGGAACATCCAGCGCGTCTCCGCTGGAAATGTGCAGTGCTTATTGTCCGTTTGCCAATGGCGGCATCACTCGCCAACCGCTTTTAATCAAATATATTGAAAATGCACAGGGACGAACTTTAAAAGAATTTTCAAGTCAAAGCAATCAGGTTGTCGATGCACAGTCAATTTATTTGGTGCTTGATATGCTCAGGGATGCGGTGGAAAATGGCAGCGGTCGCAGCGTGCGCAGTTTAGGCTTCAACCGGCCGGCAGCCGGCAAAACTGGCACTTCTCAAGAGGCACGAGATGCCTGGTTCATCGGCTTTACGCCTGATTTAGTCACCGCTGTCTGGGTTGGCTTTGATGATAATCGTCCTATCAAAAATCAAAATGGTATTGAATTAAGCAGTGCCGTGGCGATCCCAATTTGGGTGTATTTCATGGAAAATGCGTTGCAAGGTCAAAGATACAGAAATTTTCCCGTACCAGAAGGAATTATCTTTGCTTTTGTTGACCCGGCGACCGGCGAAATTGTTCCCCAAGATTATCCAAACGCCCAACAAGTCGCTTTGAAAGCTGGCACACAATTGCCGGTGAAACGCCTCGCTGGAAGTTATTATCTATTAGACTCGATTAAAACAATTTCCGATTCGCTAAAAAGATTGTTGGAAGATTTCGAACGATAAATCATTTGTTAAAAGGCAACAATGCCCAAATTATCTTAACAAAAATTATCAGCAAATAAAGTTCTGTAAACAACAAATCTGCCATCAAAATCTATTTTTCGATAAAATAAAAAATGCCATGGGAGAATAAATGCGACATCGACTCATCATCATTTGCCCTAGTGTCGTAGGCTAAGGTCTGGTCGAAATCTTGTCAAATAAGAAAAAAGAACTTCAAGAAAAGCATAATTTCCATTACGCGATCGTAGCTGTCTCAGACTGGCAGAAAGGCGCCATAGCCAGTGCGGCAGGTTTAGATGATAACATGCTATTGTCGTTAACAAAGGAAAAGATAAAATTAACTGAATATCCAATCGTTATAAAAGGACTGGATGCGCTAACGACTGTTAAAAAAATTGACGCAGACGTATCAGTTGAGCTTCTTTTCACCAACCTCAAAAACGGAGAGCCCTCAGCGAGCTATTGCACAGCAGCATTGCAGAAAGGCTTACATGTGCTGACCTCCAATAAAGGTCCAGTAGCTCTTTTCTTTCATGAATTGAAAGAGCTCGCTGAGGCCCAGCATTTATTCTTCGGTTTTGAAGGTACTGTTATGAGTGGCACGCCGGTTTTGAAAACAATCTTAAAAAATCTGGCTGGCTGATCAATCTATAAAATCTGCGGTATTTTTAACGGTACCACCAATTACGTTTCGTCGGAAATGGAAGCTGGTTTTTCGTACCAGGAGGCACCTAAAAACGCGCAGCAGCTGGGCTATGCAGAAGCGGATCCGCGTAGCGATGTGGAAGGTTGTGATACATTAGCGAAAGTTTTGATCCTTTCCAACGTCATTATGGAAGGCAGGCTAAAAAGAGAAGATGTCGCCTGCCAAGACATCACTGACATCACTTTGCCTGAAATAGAAAAAACTAAAACAGGCGGCAAACGCTGGAAACTGATCGGAGAGCTATCGCCAAAGCAAGGCAGGATCTCTGCGCAAGTGCATCCGGTTAAGTTGCCTCTTGCTGATCCATTGGCACATGTGATGGGCGTAACCAATGCCATCATCATTGACACTAATTTGCTGAGATCGGCAACCATTGTCGGAGCTGGCGCCGGCAAGAAGGAAACCGGTTATGCCATTTTTTCGAACCTGCTTGAAATAGATCGCAGCAGCAGTTGAGCAAAATTCCTCGATCGACAAGTTAGAGGCAGTTATCATTCGACGATCGCATCTAACGAAATTTTATGGGTAAGCGTTGTCTGCTTTTTCTTTTTTTTTGCAGCCGTCATTTAAAACATGCCTGATGATCATCTCTCACAAATGGCAAATTAAAATGGTTGGCGATTAAAAATTTAAGCGATTATCAGGCGACGAATGAAAGTGCTTGACAGTGATGAAATATTTTATTATTATACGCTATCAAAATTCTCTAAAATTTAATTTTGAGCGTCATAAGTTTTAAATAACAAAATTATTAAGTTGAAGCATGATTTGAGGAGAAGGCGATATGGGAAAACATGACTGGAGAGAACCTCCTACAAAGTGGAATTTTCGTACTCGTGCGGCACATGTTGGCTATGATCCATTTCTCAGCATGGGCGCGGCTCGACCGCCAATTTTTTCCTGCTCCACCTTTATTGCCGAAAGCGCTCAAAAATTAGAAGACATGTTCCGACGAGCAGTTGGTTTTGATCTGCCTTTATCGCCAGATGATGAATGGCCAATTTATACTCGAGTTTCCAATCCAAATTTTATTATGCTCTGCGATCGGCTACAATGCTTGGAACAAGGCGCCGAAAATAGTCGCGCCGTTTATTTCCCCAGCGGATTATCAGCAATTTTCACAACTGTATTGTCGCTCTGCCAGCCGGGCGATAGCTTAATATTCGGTATCCCAGTATATGGAGGAACTGATCATCAGTTCAGACACTTAGTGCCGAAAAAATTAGGCGTTAAAGTTGTTCCGGTTGAAGCCAATGATTTAAATACAATGGAAGCAACGATCAAAAAATATGCTGACTCATTAAAATTAGTTTTTATCGAAACACCTGCCAATCCAAGTTTGTGTATGGTAGATATTCAAACAACAGCAGATCTGACTCATTCACTGTCCGCTGGTTTATTGGTTGTGGATAACACTTTTATGTCACCGATCCTTCAACATCCATTTCGACATGGCGCTGATATCATCATCTATTCGGGCACGAAATCTATTGGCGGACATTCTGACTTAATTGCTGGTTTTGTCGTTGATCGCGATCCAGCACGGGCAGCGAAGATTAATTCTACTCGAATAACCAGCGGTCCCACGCCGTCGGCTTACGATGCTTGGTTACTTTTCCGGTCTTTGGATACATTGGAAGTAAGAGTATTAAAAGCCCAAGAAAATGCCAAAAAAGTAGCTCAATTTTTGCGTAGTCATCCCAAGGTGGAAAAAGTCAGGTATCCAGATTTTTATGATCAAAATAGCCAGGCCTGGCAAATTTATCAAAAACAGTGCGAAGGTCCCGGTGCCATGATCACCTTTGATCCGATTGGTGGCAAAAAGGAAGCTTACACCATTTTAGACAATCTAAAGATCTTTGGCTTGGCAGTTTCTTTGGGCGGCGTCGAATCATTGGCGGAGAGCCCATGGTTCCATACTCATCTTGACGTTCCTGATGAAGAAAAAATAAAATCTAATTTTAATCCGCAGACATTGCGGTTAGCAATAGGATTGGAAGATGCTGATGATCTCTGTGGAGATTTGGATCAGGCGTTGGCGATGATTTAATAAAATTGTTGAGCCCGAAAAACTGGGATTTTGATTCACCAATGCTCTTTTACCCATGAAGCCAATTTCAGTAAGCCCTCATGGAGTGCAACACTATTTTACTGATTCGTCTACTGAAAAAGAATAGCTTATAGAAAAAAAAATTTTGTTTTTTCATGTGAGATCACGCCAAAAGCGGAAGCTACTTGGCGTATTTCATTTCGGTGAGAGAGGATTTGTCATATTTTTTTGACACCTGCGATCGATTACCAAATTCAATCATCAAAATTATACAAATAATTTGGTTATCTCATCCTGATAAAATTCTGGCAAATTTATTTCTTCCTCGTCGACGAGAATTTTAATGCCAAATTGAGGGTCGGTCAATTTGCCAATATTTTTTACATTTATATTATTTTCTTTCAGGGCTTTTATAATTTTGGCTGTCGCATGTTTTTCTGAAATAATCAGCAAAGCACCAGAGGCGATGACTCCCAAAATATTCAATTCAAATTGATCACACAATAATTTTGCTTCTGCTAAAAGAGGAATATCTTTGTAAACAATTTTCAAGCCGCAGCCGGTGCAATTAGCCAATTCGTGCAATCCCGTCGCCAGTCCTCCTTCTGTGGGATCGTGCATTGCTTTAACGCCTCCGATTGCTACAGCAAGATGCGCTTCCTTCAGAACGCTAATGCCCGGTTCATAAATAAAATTTTTGCATCTCTCAATTAACTCATCAGGGAAAAAATCGATCAACTGCTGACCTTTTTCCCGAGCAATGACAGAGGTCGCTTCAATAGCGATGCCTTTGGTCAATAAAATATCATCTCCAGCTTCAGCGTTTTTATTATTAACCAATTTCTGCTTTTCCACTTCGCCCAACATCTGCCCTATTAGGATTGGGCGGTTAAGGCCGTGAGTCACTTCCGTGTGCCCACCACAAAAAGAAATGCCAAGTTCCTGGCAGGCTTTATTGATTTGGGAAAATATATTTCGCACTATTGCTTCGCCAGTTACAGCTTCGGGCAACAGGAGCGTACATAAAAACCACTTTGGCACACCTCCCAAACAAGCAATATCATTCGCATTGATATTAACGGCATAATAGCCAATATTGTCTACGACGAAGGTAATGGGATCAGTTTTGGCAATTAAATAATTATCACCATGAGAGATTACGGTTGCATCCATGCCGATTTGTGGACCAATGATTATTGATTCATCCGCAGTGGTATATTTGGTTATTAATTCATGCAAAAATGGTGGGGCCAATTTTCCCAGCGGCAACAAATTAGCGTCATCAGTCATCTAAGCACCTCTACCTCAAATACGACAGTTCCTCCACCAGTAAATTTACAGGGATCAAGACATTGTACATAAGCCTTATTTTCATCTTTTTTATTTAATCCGATTGAAACCGGATGGATACCATGTGACAGTGCCACGTAATAGGGCAAAAGTGAAGCCAATGAGTGAAGACAAATAGCTGAAGCTTGGGTAAATTCCAAAATAAATCCTGCTGCGATGACGAAAGTATCATCTTTTTGAAAAACAGGGCAGTTGCCGATAACTTCTATGACCCGAACGCAAAGGTTATAAGTTGCCATTTTATTTTCCCAAGCCATTCGACACAACAAAATAGATTAAAAATACCAAAATTGCAAGTATTTTTTGCTAATGGGAAAATCAAAATTTTTCTTGACTTTTTGTCTTATTATTTTAATTTACAACTGAGTTGTTAGCTCATTGTTCAATGTACCAGTGCACCAATAAATAACTCGCACAAGCAAAGGGGTAAGAAATGCAAAAAAAATAATTTGCTGCATTTTGGGCTTCTGCTTTTTATCGTGCGGCGTCACAATAGTTTTGGCTGGCGAACCGAACCTCATCATCTTAACCGACATAGGCGGCGATCCGGATGATCAGCAGTCTTTGGTTAGACTGCTTGTTACCTCTAATGAATTTAATATCAAAGCCATCATCCCCATGTCATTTAGTGATCTGGCAATCTCTTCAAGTCAACAGATGGAGCTGGTGCGCTGCTATATCAACGCCTATGGACAAGTTTATAGCAGTCTTTCACAACATGCTAGTGGCTTTCCCAGCCCAAGTTATTTATTGAGTATCCTAAAACGAGGAGCAACTGGCATTCCCGCCACTAGCGGCAGCGGTGCCAATGTGGAAAATAAAATTATTGGGGCCGGAAAAGATACTGAAGGCTCAGCATTTATCATTGAGATTGTCGATAATACCTCTGGCACGATAAACATTGCCATTTGGGGTGGTGCTGTCGATATAGCTCAAGCATTGTGGAAAGTTAAAAATTCACGAAGCAGCAGTGCCGTCGATCAATTTATCAGCAAAATCCGCATTCACGCTATTAACGATCAAGATGACGCCGGATATTGGATCAGAAGCAATTTTCCAAATCTTTTTTTTATCTTAAGTAAAGCACGCAGTGGAGATCTTCTTTACTCTGTCTTTCGTGGTATGTATATAGGGGGTGATGAAAATCTAACTTCAAAATCTTGGGTGACCAGCCATGTAGTAAATAATCATGGCGCATTAGGCGCTCTGTATCCGACGATAACTTACACTCAAAGCAATCCCCATGGCTGTCTGAAAGAGGGCGATACCCCTTCCTGGTTCTTTTTTTTGGAAAACGGATTAAACAAGGCGACGAGCCCTCATTATGGTGGCTGGGGCGGCCGGTTTGACAGAAACGGCACCTTTTATCAAGATGTTTCCGACCATGTTGGCAGTACCACCGACGGCAGAGCAACGGTTTGGCGCTGGCGACAGGATTACCAAAATGAGTTTCAGGCACGAATGGATTGGTGCGTCAATACTTACAGCCATGCCAACCATAAACCAATTGCTCAAATTAGCGGAGACCTCAATAGAACCGTTTCCGGTGGAGCTCTTGTCGCATTAGATGCGTCCTCATCTTCGGACCCAGATGGCAATTCACTTTCTTATTACTGGTACCTCTATCCTGAACCAGGATCTTTTTCTGGTAGCTTTTCCATCCCTAACAGTTCAAATTCACTCGTTCAATTTTATGCGCCGGCGGTTTCTTCAAACCGAACTATGCACATCATCTTAGAAGTGAGAGATAATGGAAATCCAAACTTGGTAAGTTATCAACGCGTTGTACTCACCATCCAACCTGGGACAAGCCCACCTCCTTCTGAGAGTATTACTGCACCGGGTGCTCCTTCGGGACCATCTACTGGGCAGATTGGACAAAACTTAAATTATTCAACCTCTGGCTCAGCGAGCACTTTAGAGCACGAGATTGAATATCAATTTAATTGGGGAGATGGCAACTTTTCAAGTTGGGGATCAGCTACGCAAAGCCACAGTTATTCATCAACCGGTAGTTTTTCCATTCAAGCTCACGCTCGATGCAAAATCCATACAGATATTCTTTCCAATTAGTCTGCCAGCCAAAATGTTTCCATAACGGTTAATACGTATACGATATCGATAACTATCTCTCCTGCTAACTCAGGCTCGGTAACAAAAAATCCCAATAAAGGTCAATATAATTATTCAGAAACAGTATTGCTGACAGCAAATCCTGGTGTTAATAATAAATTCGTCAAATGGGAAGGCTCAGCAAATGGAAGTAACAATCCCATATCTATCGCTATGAATAGCAATAAGAGCATCACTGCCATATTCCAGCCAATTCCGGAGGACATCTCAACGCCCAAGTGCCCCGCTGGTCCTTCCAGCGGGAAAATAAACCAAAATCTTACCTTTACCACTGGCGACGCTTTGAGCAATTATGGGCATGGTGTTGAGTATCAATTCAGTTGGGGTGACGGAAGCTCGTCCAGTTGGGATTTAAATGCGCAAACTCACAGTTATGTCAATGCCGGTTCTTTTACCATACGAGCTCAGGCGCGCTGCAAAACGCATCCGAATATCGTTTCCAATTGGTCGTCGGGAAAAAATATTTCGCTGTCTGGCTATCAAATGCTAATCACTATCGATCCCGCAAATGCCGGGTTTTTGACAAAAAATCCGGACAAAAGCCAGTACAATCACAATGAACCGGTGACCCTGACAGCCAATCCGGCATCACTTTATAAATTCAAGAAGTGGGGAGGTGCTTTAAATGGGACGAATAGCCCGTGCGCTATTACTATGAATGGCGATAAGAACGTTATTGTTTACTTTGAACCTATCAAAGAAGAAGTCACTACGCCTAATAAGCCATCTGGGAATTCGACGGGCACGGTGAATCAAAATTTGAATTATTCAACTAATGGTTCGACAAGCAATTTTGGGCATACCGTCGAATATCAATTTGATTGGGGTGATGGAAATAAATCTGATTGGAACTCATCTTCTCAATATCACAGCTTTTCTATAATGGGCACTTATTCCATCAAAGCTAGAGCGCGCTGCAAAACGCACCTTGAAATTGTCTCCACCTGGTCAACAGCTAAAATTGTCACGATAGCCGGCTTTAATTTGACTTTTTCCATTAATCCTGAGGGAACCGGCAATCTTATAAAAAGGCCGAATAAAAATCAATATAACTTAAATGAGGCAGTTGAGCTTACAGCACAGCCTGCGGCCACTTATTTATTCGACAAATGGGGATCTGATTTGTGCGGCAGTAGCAATCCAATTTCAATTTTGATGAATAACCATAAATATGTCACTGCCTATTTTGAGCAGATACCGGAGGAAATTTCCACACCTGACAAACCTACTGGTCCTTCAGATGGCAAAGTCGACCAAATTCTTGGTTTTAAGTCAGGCGGGGCAAAAAGCAACCTAAATCACGCTGTTGAATATCGATTTGACTGGGGTGATAACAGTCGATCAAGTTGGGGCGAAAAAAATAGAAATTACTCATTTCCAGCGCCAGGCTTATTTCAGATTCGGGTTCAAGCGCATTGCCAAAATCATCAGGATATCGTCTCAGAGTGGTCGGATGGTTTTTCAATAAACATTACTCCAAATTTCTATTCGATCTCAGGCAAAGCTTATTATTATTCAGGGGGCTCAGCTATTCCTGATGTTTTAATGAACATCAGCGGTGAACAAGATACCATCGTGTTCACAGACCTCGATGGTTGTTTTGCTGCTGCGCTCCGATGTGATAATAATTATTCCATATTCCCTAGCAAAGAAAAAGGTGAAGAGGTTGGACCGCTGGATGTCACATTGTACGATGCTGTTTTAACAGCTCGCCACGCAATGAATGTCGAGCTGTTAGATAGCTTGCAACAAATAGCAGCTGATGTCGACAAAGATGGGATGATTTGTCTTTACGACGCAGTTCTTATTGCTCAATATGCAATTACTGCCTCCGTCCCCATAGACGCCTCCACAGTTGGCGAATGGAATTTTGTGCCAACTGCACGTTACTACAAAAATTTGGCAACGAATTTTACCAATCAGGATTATGTCGGCATCATTCTTGGCAATGTACATGGTAATTGGCTGCCTCTTAATAATTTGAGAAAAAAAGAGCTGATTAATCTGCCCTATTTGGGCAGCTCAAAAATTTATTTTGTTAATAAGAATTTAATTATGCCGCTTGTTATCGATTCTGCTCTTGAAGTTCTATCAGCAGACATCGAGCTCTCTTTTGATCCCGAGGCACTAAATTTTGTTGAAGTTAAAAAAACAAATAGTTCACAAAATTTTCAATTGCTGGTTACTAATGAACAGGGCTATTTAAGGATCGGTCTGTTTTCAACTGCTCCGATTCATCAAAACGGGAATTTAATTGATATTGTTTTTTCATTGGCTTCATCTTGTCAAAATAGGACTGCACTTCGGCTAAAACATTTCATTATTAATAATGAAATAAATTTCCAAAAAAAAGAAGAAATTTTTGTCCAATCAAACCTGGCTTCAATCACACATTTTCGTCTAAGTCAGAACTATCCTAATCCATTCAACAATTCTACGTGTGTTGATATAGAACTGCCAGAGCCTGGCGAAATTAGTATTAGCATTTTTAATATGAATGGTCAGCTAATTATAAATTTAATAAAGGATCGCTTTGAGACAGGACGTTATACTTTTCAATGGGACGGCGAAGATAATGTCCACTCAAGCGTGAACAGTGGTCTTTATTTTTTGAAATTGCAATATTGCAGTGCATTAGGAGAGAAACAAAATCATGTTAGAAGGATCATTCTATTAAAATGATGCGCGCTTTTTTTGCCTTACTCAACTACAAATTGAGCTGCAAATAGCAATCCAAACAAGCTATTAACTTTTTTCCCATAAATAGAACCAAAGGAAGACGAGGGATTTGATAATGGAATTTTACAACTCAATTTTTTTTTGATTATCCAGTGAACCAAGAAATATTTTTGAAATGAATTTTTATGTTGACAAAATAAAAAAAAATTGTTATAATAATTTTCAAATTTTCAATCTTCATTATTTTTGATCAGGGAGGTCTGCTTATCTTCAATATGTAATGCCAACAAATTTATCAAAAGCCAACCGAGGAGGGGAGAAATGAGACTCTATATTGGGAATTTACCAAAAGATGCAGACGAAGGTGATCTTTTGGAAATGTTCGAGGAATATGGACGAGTACGGAACATCAAAATCATTCGTGATCGCTTTTCAAATCTTTCCAGAGGATATGGTTTTTTAGAGCTACCTGATGAGAAGGCAGCTCGACAAGCCATAGAAGATTGGGACCAAGGATCGATTGACGATCATGTCATCAGGGTCGATATTGCTAAAGCATCTCGCGGGACTGTGCTAAGCAATAATGAACCGATGGCATAAAAATTTTATCAAAAATTGCTGATCCAACAATTTTGCTCCGTGTACATGATCCTAACAAAATTCTTGTTATAGAGGTCAAATGCTAATTTGGGATTATGTCGTTGTAGTGATTTACCTATTGGCGATAGTCAGTATTGGTTTATTATTACAGAGACGCGCGTCAAACAATATCAACTCTTACTTTTTAGGAAACAGGAAATTACCATGGTGGGTTTTGGGAGCTTCTGGTATGGCTTCCAATTTGGATGTCAGTGGCACCATGATTAATACTGCCTGGATTTTTGCTTTAGGCGCCACCGGCTTTTTTATCGAATTGCGAGGTGGCATCTGTTTGATTTTGGCCTATTTAATGATCTTCATGGGGAAATGGAATCGCCGTGCTGAAGTTATGACCGTTGCAGAATGGATGCGGCTTCGCTTTGGGGATAATAAAGCTGGTGACACGGCACGAATTTTTGCCGCTATCTCCAGCATCATCATGACTATTGCGATGACTACTTATTTTGTAGTGGGTTCAGGTATCTTCATTGGCGAATTAATTGGGATTCCTTCATTTTGGGCAGCAACGTTAATGATCGCGTTGGCAATGATTTATACGGTCGCCAGCGGCTTATATGGCGTGGTGTGGACTGATGTCGTTCAGGGCGTTTTAATTTTTATTGCTATTTTATATATCTGCACTATTACTTTAGTTAAATTTCCTTTGCCTGATGTTTTTTCAATTTCTGTTCCTATGCGAGATGGTAGCTACCAGGCCATCGAAACAACACGCGCTGCCTGGACCAATGTACTGCCTCCTTGGAAATTAAATTTTGAGGCTGCTTGTTCTTATTCAATCTATAATCTGTTTGGTGTAGCCATAATTTTTTATTTTATCAAAGTCACGTTGGAAGGTGCTGGAGGGGCTGGAAATTATATGGCGCAACGTTATTTTGCCGCCAGTAGCGACCGCGAAGCTGGATTGCTCACGCTGTTCTGGACATTTTTGCTTTCCTTTCGCTGGCCTTTTATAGCTGCAATAGCGATTTTGGGAATCGCCTATGGAAAATCCAATGGTGTTATTCAAAATCCCGAAGCTGTTTTGCCAATTGTTTTAATCAATATCGCCCATACTGGCATAAAAGGCCTGCTTATCGCTGGATTAATGGCTGCAGCGATGTCTACCTTTGATTCCACAATTAATGCCGGCGCCGCCTACTGGGTCAAAGATATTTATCAAGCTTATATTAATCCTTGGGCAAGCGAAAAAAAAATGCTGATCCACGGCCGTTTGTCATCCATCATTATTGTTGTCATAGGATGGTTGCTCAGTTTGTTAATTAAAAATATCAACGAAATTTGGGGCTGGATCACGATGAGCATTGGCGCTGGACTGTTTATCCCTTTACTGCTGCGCTGGTATTGGTGGCGAATGAATGGCTATGGTTTTGCAATGGGCACAGCTGTGGGTATGATTGCTGGCATCGTACAACGCGCTTTCTTTCCTGAAGTGCCGGAATATGTCGCTTTCTGTTTTGCTAGCGGCTGTTCTTTCCTTGGCACTATCATAGGCACTTTTACCACAGAGCCAACTGACGAAAAAACACTTCTAGAGTTTTATAAAAAAACCAGGCCATTTGGATTTTGGCGGCATATCAGGGATATTATTCCCTATAACATTCAACAGCAAATTGACAAAGAAAACAGGCGAGATATCACGGCAACCTTTTTTGCTGTGCCCTGGCAGCTTGTACTATTTTTGGCAATGATGATGATCATTATGAGGCGATGGGATACTTTTTTTTGGCTATTGGTTGCGTTCATTTTCCTCTCATTCGGACTCTACCATTTTTGGTATAAACATTTATCCACGGAAGTGCGGATGATGGAATATGAGAAAATATAATAATTGAGCACAAAAAGAAGATCATAAATAGATAGTCCACTTTTGCAGTGGACTTTATTTTATCCAACAATATTAATGAAGCGACCGTTTTTAGCAAAAATAATTTTAGCTACCCAGCTATTTCTTTTAATATTAATTTTTGATTGCACCCGTGATCGCAGCAAAATCATAATGATTTGGCATTCGATGCGGCCGCTGGCTACGAAAATTTTGCAGCAAAAATTAGTCGAATTTTCAAAACGCTTTCCACAATGGGAGTTCAAGCAGCTTTTCTATGAACCAGAGACTGCGCGCACCAATTACATCATTTCAGTAATGGGCGGCAGCGGGCCCGCACTTTTTTGGGGTGCCAGCGATAATATCGGACCGTTTGTCGAGTTAAATGTGGTCAAAGAGCTGGAATCGTTTTTTGATAAGACTTATTTAGATAGTTTTCTTGTTCAACCCTTTCCTGCTAATACCTGGTTCCGTGGCCACCTTTTTCAAATCGCCGATCAAATCGGAAATCATTTGTGCCTGGTCTACAATAAAAGAATTCTAAAATCGCCGCCCCAATCAATGAACGAATTAAAACAAATCGGCAAACAAATCACCAGAGATTCCAATGGAAATGGAAAGCCCGATCGTTACCTCTTAGCCTGGAACTATACCGAGCCCTATTTCGCCGTTCCGTTTATCGCTGGCTACGGCGGAAAAATTCTTAATGACCAAAATGAGCCATCACTCAATACTGAAGCAACGGTAAAAGCTGCCCAATTAATCTATGACCTTGCCAATAAGGATCGCATCATTCCTCTGGAATGTGATTATGAAATCGCCAATGCATTATTTCTTGATGGCTATGCAGCAATGATCATCAATGGCCCTTGGTCGTGGGGAACCTATCTCGAAAATGGCATTGATATCGGCATTACCAGAATACCTAAAATTGACGAAACCGGATTATGGCCTTCACCAATGGTTTCGCCGATGGGATACTCAATCAATACGAATTTACATGGAAAAAAATTGACAATCAGCTTAGAATTATTAAAATTTCTTACCTCAGAAAGAACACAACTCTGCTTTACTCAGGCGATGGGCACCATCCCGTCACGAATCAGCGCATACCGCCATCCTTTTATAAAAAATAATGAGCTTATTCGAAACTCCATTTATCAATTGGAAGTCGGCAGCTTGATGCCAGTTGTTACCGAGTTGCGATGGATTTGGGATGCTATGCGTCCCAGTTATCAGTCAATTTTCACAGGAAGAAAAACTCCGGTTCAAGCTGCTTTAGAGATGCAGCAATTGGCAGAAAAATTAATAAAAGAAAATCGTTGACCATGGCATCAGGAATTGGAAATATTAAAAATAACCGTTTGGCTTACCTGTACACGCTTCCAGCGTTGGGGGTGATGGGAATGGTTGTTTTATATCCATTCGTATACAACATCGTCATTAGTTTTTCGAATATGAATTTGACCCATTTCCATAACTGGCGCTTGACTGGCGTTGACAATTATGCGGCTGTCTTTCAGGAAAGGACTTTTTGGTATTTTCTATTTAAAACCATTTTGTGGACAGCCGTTAATGTTTTTTTTCATGTTAGCCTTGGCGTTTTTCTGGCTTTAATTTTAAACAAAAATCTCAAAGGAAAATCAATTTTCAGAACATTGTTAATTTTGCCCTGGGCTGTACCGCAATATATTACTGCTTTGACCTGGCGCGGCTTATTTAATTCAGAATACGGTGCTATTAGTATTTTTCTAACCAGGGTATTTGGCCTACACATACCCTGGTTGACATCCGAATGGGGCGCTTTTTTTGCTTGCATCATGACCAATGTTTGGTTAGGGTTCCCTTTCATGATGGTAATTGCTCTGGGTGGCTTGCAGAGCATTCCCGACGAGCTTTATGAAGCGGCGGAAATTGACGGCGCCTCATGGTTTCATAAATTAAAAAATATTACTATCCCATTGCTCAAGCCAGTTTTGATTCCGGCTATCACTTTGGGAATAATTTGGACATTTAATAATTTTAATATCGTTTGGCTGGTTAGCAACGGCGGAGAACCCGCTGATACAACTCACATCCTTGTTTCTTGGATTTACAAGTCAGGATTTCGTTATTTTCGTATGGGATATGCTGCTGCTTTTTCAATGATTCTATTTATTTTGTTATTAATCTTTAGTTGGAATTTTATTAAAAAAACCAAGGCGACTGAAGCTGTCTATTAATCTGAAGATAAGGTCTTGTTAGCTAACTTAACATCAAATTGACATGCGTAAACCAAGAGATTTATCATCCCGCAGCACAATCGGTGCTTATTTCGTTTTGACTTTTTTTGCCTTATTTGCTGTTTACCCCATTTGGCAAGTTTTCACAATATCTCTCCGGCCAGGAGATAGATTACTAAGCAAGTCACTATCTCTAATACCCAGCGATGCCACCCTTGACACTTATATTCGTTTATTTACCAAAGAACCATTTTTACTTTGGATGTTAAATAGCCTAATAATTGCTTGTTGTGTGATGATCGTTGGTGTAGGATTAGCAGCTACTGCTGGCTATGCTTTCTCACGCTTTAAATTTAAAGGCAAAAGCACAGCGATGATCGGCCTGATCACCACACAAATGTTCCCCTTGACAATGCTTCTTATCCCTTTATTTATCATGCTGATTAATTTGAAACTTTATGATTCTTACGCTGGTTTAATCATCGCTTATTCAGCGACAGCCTTGCCGTTTACTATATGGCAAATGAAAGGTTATTACGATACGATTCCTTTTAGTTTAGAAGAAGCAGCTTCTATTGATGGATGCTCTCAGTTTGCCACTTTTTGGAGAATCGTTTTGCCTTTGTCAACACCGGCGCTTGTTATTACGGCTTTGTTCTCATTTATGACCGCTTGGTCCGAATACTTAGTAGCGGCTGTGCTTATTCAGGATCAGAATTTATTTACTCTGCCTTTGGGACTGAAGACATATCAATCAGCAATGGAGACTTCCTGGGGCCTGTATTCAGCCGGCGCTATCGTCGTAAGTTTACCTGTCGTAATTCTATTTGTCGTTTTGAGCCGTTGGTTAATTTCAGGTTTGACTTTGGGAAGTGTAAAAGGTTAGCAGATACATTATGAGCAAAATATCTATCGTGGCTGAACTGTGGCAATTTTTAAAAGTCAGAAAAAAATGGTGGTTAGGTCCCATCATTATATTTTTGCTGCTATTGGCATTTTTGATAGTACTGACCGAGGGTTCAGCGTTAGCGCCATTCATCTATGCAATCTTTTGACGAGAATAGTCAGACATGGAAAAAACGCCGTACGCTTACTACCTCCGGAAACTTGCCTCACTGTTAAGCCTGTTAATTATTATTTTTTTGCTGAGTCTATTATCTCCTTTTTTTCTCACCACAGATAATTTATTGTCAATAGGGCTGCAGATGGCTGTCATTGCCATCATGTCCATCGGTCAAATGTGGATTATCATCTCCGGAGGCATTGATTTATCAGTCGGCTCAGTACTTGCCTTATCTGGCGTAGTGACAACGCTGCTGATTTCTGGCGGCTTAGATATCGCATCAGCCTCACTGGCAGGAATTTTTGTCGGTTCACTTTGCGGCTTAGTTAGTGGTTTTCTCATCGCAGTTGGCAAGTTGCCGCCATTTATCTCTACGCTTGGCATGATGGGCATCGCCCGAGGGATGGCGCTCATAATTACTAAAGGAGTACCTATTTTCGGTTTGCCTGAATCCTTTGCGGTGATCGGCAATGGTAGAATTGCCCATCTAATTCCGCTACCCGTACTTCTTACTTTGCTTTTAGCCGTGCTGGGACATATTATTCTCACTCAGACTCCGTTTGGGCGTTATACTTACGCCATTGGCAGCAATTTTGAAGCAGCTCGTCTTTCAGGAATTCGTACCACACGCACGATAATTTACATTTATTTATTAGGCGGCTTTCTTTCTGGTATTGCTGGCATTATATTGGCTTCTCGCTTGAGCACTGGCCAGCCTACCGCCGGCACCGGCTATGAACTCGATGTCATCGCCGCTTGCGTCATCGGCGGCGCCAGCTTAAGCGGCGGTGCTGGAACAATTTGGGGAGCCATTTTGGGAGCGCTCTTAATCGGCGTACTGCGCAATGGCTGCAATTTGCTCGATATTTCAGCATTTTGGCAGCAAGTCGCCATTGGCGCTATTATAGTAATTGCTGTTTTTATTGATCAATATCAAAAAAATAGCCAGGGGTAAAGCTAAAAAACAAGATCTGGGCTAAGGCTGAAATAAAAGGAAAACATACTGCTAAAGAAAACAGAAAGTTGACAAGTGAAAACTTATTAGGATTTTAATCAGCATATTTTTTCTTAACCTTAATCTTAATCTCAACCTTATCCTTTATCTTTTCCTTTAGCTTTTCTTTAAAGTAGTTTATTCCTTTCATCAAACTGGAGAAAAAAATGAAAAACCAAATTTTGAAGTTTATTTTATTAATCAGCTTGTTCGCACTGGTCAACTGCACCAATCAAGCCAGAAGCACCAAAATAAAGATTCTGGTATCGCCCAAAGGTCTTGTCCATTCATTTTGGGTGACGGTTAAAGCTGGGGCTGACTCCGCTGGCAGAGAATTTAAGGCTGATATTATCTGGAAAGGTCCGGCTCAGGAAACTGATATTGCTGGACAAATTGCCATTGTCGAAGATTATGTGAATAAAGGTATTGATGCCATTGTAATCGCTGCCTGTGACGCTCAAGGATTAATTCCGGTGCTAAAAAAAGCTTACGATAAAAATATACCCATCATCACTATTGATTCAGGCGTTGATGCTGATTTTCCGCTGAGTTTTATCGCCACAGATAATATTATTGCAGCGCAAAAAGCAGCACAGACTTTGGCAACGATGATAGGCGGATGCGGCAAGGTTGCCTGCATTCCTTTTATTCCGGGAGCTGCGACTTCTATTTGGCGAGAAAAAGGCTTTGTCGATGAGATTAGCAAGTATCCACAAATTGAATTACTTCCTATTCGCTATTCACAAAGCGAAGTCGCCGTTGGCATGTCTGTTATTGAAGATATACTAACCGCACATCCGAATCTCAAAGGTATTTTCGCCGCCAATGAACCTGGTACGATTGGCGCCATTCAAGCTTTAAAAACAAAAAATAAAATCGGTGCAGTCAAAGTCATTGGCTTTGACGCTGCGCCTAATGAAATCGATGCATTAAAAGCTGGCGAAATTGATGGCTTGATTGTTCAGGATCCTTTTAAAATGGGATATGAAGGAGTTAAAGCTGCTATTAAATCTCTAAAAAAGCAGGCTGTTCCAAAACGAATTGATACTGGAGTTTATATCGTTACATTGGACAATTTATCAAAGCCCGAAATTCAACGATTGATTAGCAATTAATTTGTTTTTAAAAACTACTTGACTATTATATTTTGATATAGTATATTTGCCAGATTTTTAAGTCGATTGAACAAAATGTGCTGTGTTTGTCCCAAAGGTGAGGATTTTAAAATGAAGCAGAAGGATTTGGAATATTTTAAAAAGCTTATTTTAAAAAAGCGAAATGAAATTCTGGAAGAACTTGGATACATCCGCGAATCATCCAAAAATGAAAACAAAGAAACCTCAGGTACCGATTCGACTTATTCTATTCACATGGCAGATCATGGCACTGATGAAGAACAACGCGAAAAAGCTTACTACCACGCTACCAGGGAGAATAAATACTTGCTTTATCTTGAAGATGCCCTTAATCGAATTGAGGAAGGCTCTTATGGCGTGTGCATAAATTGTGGAAAAGAAATACCTAAAGCCAGATTGGAGGCGGTGCCGCACACCCAATTATGTGTTCCTTGCAAAATGAAAGAAAAAAAAGCATGAGCCTTAAAT